>SKYC01000309.1 GCA_007128085.1 Saprospiraceae bacterium
CATCATCAAGTATGAGAAAAATTCCCTCCGGTACAGGTGGCGATTCACTGTCACCGGGTGCGGTGGTCCCTGAGAACATGAATGCGAGCAAGAAAAATCCAAATAATTTTATCAGCATCGTTTATTTTTCTGTGTTATAATAGGTGTTCAGCCGGAATCCATAGGTGGCCTTCAAAATTTACTACGGTATCGTCGGTTACCTCTATTCCCTCTGATCGCAAGCGCTTGGCCATGGTCTGATCGCCGGGAAAGTGATTTCGTCCCGTTAGCTCTCCTTTTCGGTTCACCACGCGGTGAGCGGGGATGTCGATTCCCATAAGGTGAGATTGGTTCAGCGCCCAGCCGACCATTCTGGCCGATCCAAGAGCGAGAAAATCGGCGATGGCTCCGTAGGTGGTTACCTTTCCGAAAGGAATCTGTTCAACCACTTCGAATACTCGGTCGTAATAATTCATAGGTGATGGTCGTCAAACATATGGTTAACCGCAGAGCAGCTGCTGAAGTTCAATACTTAATTAACCATCTATCAGGTAGTAAGTGGGAGCTTCCGGTCCAACGGGCATACCCAGACCGAACACCCATAAGTAAAAAAGCAGTATCCACCCGATGAAAAAGAATATACTATAGGGCAGCATCATACTGATAATGGTACCGATTCCCAGATTCTTGTCGTATTTATTGGCAAAAGCGAGTATCAGTCCAAAGTAACTCATCATCGGGGTGATGATATTGGTCACTGAGTCACCGATTCGATAAGCCGCCTGGATGACTTCCGGGCTATAGCCGATAAGCATCAACATGGGCACAAAGATGGGTGCCGTAACCGCCCATTGAGCTGACGCAGATCCCAACATCAGGTTCACTGAACCGGACACCAATATAAAACCGATGAAAACCAGAGGTCCTGTAAGACCCACAGTCTCCAGAAATTCAGCGCCCTTTACCGCGAATATCTGACCGAGGTTACTCCATCCGAAAAAAGCGACAAACTGTGCGGCAAAAAACACGATGACGATATACAGCCCCAAAGTGGACATCGCATTGGCCATGCCCTCTATGACGTCGTTTTCAGTTTTCATACTTCCGGTAATTTTTCCGTATACGAAACCGGGTACCAGGAAAAAGATAAAAATAAAGGTCACAATCCCCCTGAAAAAAGGCGAATTCAGTGTTTCACCGGTCTCCGGATTTCTCAATACCCCATTTTCTGGCAGGATGGTAAGTGAGAGCAATGCCATCATAACCACCAAAACAAGACCGGTAATTTTCAGGCCCTTGATTTCAATTTTTGTCAGTGGATCCATAGCCGATTGATCATCCAGATCTTCCATAGCTATTGAGGGATCGTATTTACCCAATTTGGGTTCTACGATGAAGAGAGTCACGAAGGTTCCCAGAATGGTGATCATAAATGTGCTGATGAACATAAAGTAGTAGTTCACCGCCGCGTGCACCTCGTATTCGGGATCGATGATGTTGGCAGCCTCTTCGGTCAGACCGGCCAGGAGCGGATCGATGGTGCCTATCAGAATATTGGCGCTGTAGCCACCGGAAACACAGGCAAAACCACAGGCGAGTCCCGCCAGAGGATGCCTGCCCATGGAGTAAAAGATTACTGCTGCCAGCGGCACCAAGACCACGTATCCCATCTCTGAAGCCGTGTTGGAAACCACTGCACCAAAACATATGGCAATAGTAACCAGGTTTTTTGGTTTGAGCGCAAACTTTAAAACGGGGTGGAAAATCCATTCCAAAAGAAATACAATAAACCGCAGGGGCAATAGTATTATTTCTAAAAGTCGAAAAATGGAATTCTTGCTTTCGAAGACTTTGAAAGAAAATCCGGGCCTTCCCTCTCTGGGTGAAAAGGAAGCGGCTTTCAAAACCAAACCCCGAATACAGGCACTGATAAGGCCCGAACGCTCAGAAACCCCCACTCCGAGCAGGGCAACCAGCACAACACCCAAAGGAGCAAATCCCGTAAAGTTGGGGACCAGATTGGCCACAATTCTCCTGAATCCGTCGCCGTTCATGAGGCTGACCGGTTCAATGATTCCGTCCGGCGCTCTGCCCGGAGCACCTTCCGGTCTCGGGTCTATCGCGCTCCATCCCAACACTTCTGCCAGCCCACTTATGAGAATGACCCCCAGGGCAAAAAGGGCAAAAAGGGTAACCGGGTGAGGGAGGAGATTTCCCATCCACTCCACAAAATCCAAAAACTTTGTAAACCAACCTCTTTTTTCACCACTGGGGTGCAAGTCCTGCTCTTCCTTATTTTCCTCCATTTATTTTTTTGTTATTATACGGGCCAAATTGACTTCACAAAACCTTGAATATTGGAGAGTGAATTTGAAAAAACGCTAATTTATAAAAATTATGGTAATACAAGCTTTCATTGCCTCACCTTATTGTCCACTCTTTTGGACACCAATGGTTGACTTCCAAATTAAACCCGGCTGAATTCATCTGGATTCCGCGGTATTTAATAAACCTTTAACCGCCGGATTGCCTTTAATGAATTAACTTTGGTAAAAAAAAATACAACTACAGCATGTGGAATTTTTCCGGCACTTTTCAAAACCACATTACATTGTCCCTGGGGGCCTTTTTGTTTTTCACCTTTTTTTTCGATGCGGGCCACTCTCTTTTGGCCAGCCAAACCATACAGGGGCAACTTGTGGATGAAGAACGGGATGTGTACATAGATTTTGCCAATGTTTCTCTGTTGAATACTGCAGACAGCAGTTTGGTGACCGGTGCTACCACTGATTTTGAAGGTCGCTTTTCGCTTCAGGCCGATCCCGGTGAGTATTTACTCAGGGTGTCTTTCTTGGGTTATGAAACGCATTGGGACAGAATTACTGTGGAATCGGGAGACAAAGACCTGGGTAAAATACCCATGCGCGAGGCTGGAGAAATGTTGACAGAGGTCTCAGTGGAAGCCGCTGCACTCATGTTTCGATCAGATATCGACAAACGGGTTTACGATGTGGAAAACACCATTGCAGCCAGTGGTGGTTCAGCCATTCAATTACTCGAAACCCTTCCTTCTATTCAGGTGGATGACGAGGGGCAGATCAATCTCCGCGGAAGCAGCAATTTATTGATTTATATCAATGGTCAACCCACCAATCTGACAGCCGATGATACGGAATCTGTTTTGGAGCAGTTTCCAGCCAATGCCATCAAGTCGGTAGAAGTCATTACCAACCCCTCAGCTCGGTACGATGCGGAAGGGGTGGGTGGAATCATCAATATCATTCTCAATGAATCTGATTTACAGGGCTTTAACGGTCAGATTAGCTTGGGTGTGGGTACCGGTCACAAGTACAATGGGGGTGTTAACCTCAATTACCGAACCAACGGATTTAACTTTTCTCTGGGGTACAATTATCAGTACAGAGAACGATGGGAGTTCAGCGAGAGCTACAGAGAGAGTTTTACGGGACAGGTTTCAC
>SKYC01000064.1 GCA_007128085.1 Saprospiraceae bacterium
AAGCCTCACGTAGCTATGGCTATGCTACGTTTTTTCGTCTTGAAAAAGAATAAAATTCCGGCGACTTAACCGACACAGTAAACTTTACTTGACACTCGCTTCTTCGCCGAAAAGCTTTTTGAAACCAAAATCGGTGAATGGGTTGATGTTTGTTGCCTTGCGATTCATAAGTAAAAATAGATTCAAGAGTTTGTTCTTATAAAAAAGGAAGACTATCAAAAAATGCCTTCCAAATTAACCAAGACCGGTTCGTAAGAGTGCTCTTATAATATTTTTTTCCAACGAAAGTAAATAGCAGTTGCTAAGGCTACGGCTCCACTTATACTTAGTGATTCAAGTAAGCCAAAATCAAGACCTATTAAGGGCTCTGCAACAAAGTAAAGGGTAATAAACATAAAACTAAAATCGACTGTAAATACAAGAAAAAGCTTCATATGGATATTAATTAAACTCTTTTAACAATCGTCATAGGTTATCGCAGTTATTTATTCGAAAATTTCAATACAAATATATTGTAAATTTTGGATTTTATCAAAATAGTTTAAAGAATAGATTTGGACGCATCGATCTTAGCACTTGGCAAAATTTTAAAACTGTGATCTATTACCTTTAATCCAGGACCGTTGGAAAGCCCAATTTTAAAGGAACGGCCCACAAAAGAAGTTTATTCGACCTCAGGTTATTAGAGAACCGTTTCTGCATCCTCTTCTCCGCTTGTGAAACTCCTATACGCGGACTTTTTTAGTAGAGGAAATTTTTATATAATAAAAAAATATATACTACCTTTGATTGTTATTTGAAATGTTCCCGGCGGCTAGCGACAAACCGGGGACAGTCTGATTGAATTTTCACCTAAAGACCCTATGGCTAAAGATAAAGATGCGCATTTTGATGTCGAACTCAACGACGGTGAGCCCCTCAAAGGCATGTTTAAAAAGTACTTCATCGATTACGCCAGTTATGTTATTCTGGAAAGAGCAGTGCCCGAAGTAAGGGATGGACTGAAACCGGTGCAAAGACGAATCATGCACAGTTTGTTTCAAAAGGACGATGGTCGGTACCACAAAGTCGCCAACCTGATTGGTCATTGTATGCAGTATCATCCGCATGGAGATGCCGCCATTGGCGATGCGTTGGTGAATCTGGGTCAGAAAGAACTGTTGATTGACTGCCAGGGTAATTGGGGCGATATGCGTACGGGCGATAGGGCTGCTGCTCCGCGGTATATCGAAGCCAGACTCACACCTTTTGCCAAGGAAGTTCTATTTAATAAAGATACTATGGAATGGCAGCTTACTTACGACGGGCGGAATGAGGAACCTGTCGCACTGCCCGCCAAATTCCCCTTGTTGCTCGCCATGGGAACAGAGGGAATCGCCGTGGGTTTGTCTACCCGCATCCTACCACACAACTTCCAGGAGCTGATTGAGGGTTGTATTAAAATTCTCAAAGGGAAAAAAGTAAAAATATACCCCGATTTTCTTACAGGAGGCCTCATGGATGTGTCCGATTACAAACAGGGCAAACGGGGGGGGAGAGTAAAGGTCCGGGCCCGGATTGAACAAAAGGATAAAAAGCACCTCGTAATCAAAGACATTCCCTACAGTCTCACCACCAGCTCTCTGATTGATTCCATAGTGAAAGCCGGGGATAAAGGTTTGATTAAAATTAAACGCATTGTCGACAACACGGCCAAGGATGTTGAAATCCTGATTGAACTGGCGCCCGGTGTTTCGCCCGAAGTAACCATGGACGCCCTCTATGCTTTTTCCAATTGCGAAGTATCCATTTCTCCCAATGCCTGTGTGATTATTGATGGAGTGCCCAAATTTACCTCAGTCGACGAACTGCTCAGAATCGATACCGAACGCACCCGTTCTTTGCTCGGCTGGGAATTGGATATCAAGCTGAAAGGTCTTCGGAACAAGTGGTTTTATGCCAGTCTTGAGAAAATTTTCATCTCCAAAAGAGTTTACAGAGACATAGAGGAATGCGAAAGTTGGGAAGAGGTCATCGATGCTGTTAGATCGGGTATGTACCAATACATCAAAAGTCCTGAAAATCAAAAACCGGACAAGGGCGTTGAACTGGAAATTTCTGAAAATATCACGGACGAGCACATTCAAAAACTCACCGAAATAAGGATTAAGCGGATATCCAAATACAATGAATTTAAAGCAGAGGAAAACATCCGCGGCCTGGAGGATGAAATACAGGAAACTTTACACCATATTGAACACCTCACCGACTATACCATAGCTTACTTTGAATCCCTTTTGAAGAGGTACGGTGATGGGAGGGAGCGCAAAACCGAGATCACCGGATTTGAAGACATAAAAGCTACACGGGTGGTGGCCAATAATGCCAAACTTTACGTCAACTACAAAGACGGGTTTATCGGTTACGGACTGAAAAAGGATGAATTCGTTACTGACTGTGCCGATATCGACGACATCATTGTCATTCGCCGGGATGGTAAAATGTTGGTGACCCGCATAGACGAAAAGTCTTTTGTGGGTAAGGACATTCTGTTGGCCAATGTATGGAAAAAGAGCGATGACCGGACAACTTACAATCTGCTGTACAAGGATGGAAAAACCGGAAATACGTATGCCAAGCGCTTTCAGGTGAATTCCATAACGAGAGACAAAGAATACGACTTGACTACCGGGGAAAAGGGTTCCAGGGTAATGTATCTGAGTGAAAACCCAAATGGAGAAGCAGAGGTTTTGACGATTTATCTGAGTCCGGCCTGTAAAGCGCGCAACAAAGTGTTCGACTTTGATTTCAGCGAGATTATGATTAAGGGGAGGCAAAGCAAGGGGAATATCGCCACCAAATACCCCGTGCGCAGAGTCAACCTAAAAGAGGTCGGAAAGTCAACCCTGGGTGCCATTGAATACTGGATGGATGAAAACAGCGGACGCATCAATACCGAAGAGAGGGGACAGTACATTGGAGAATTTGATACGGGCGACAGTGTTCTTGCAATTTACAAGGACGGAACCTACGAGATTTCTGAAATTGATGAAACCAGTCGGTTTGTTGTGGAGGACCTGATCCTCATCGAAAAGTTTGATCCGGAAACAACCGTCAATGTGATCTACTACGAGGGAGAAAAAAAGTGGACCATGGTCAAGCGTTTCAATATTGAAACCAGTTCCACCGATACCCGGTTCCAGTTTGTCTCAGACCACCGATCCACCCAATTAATCTATGTCGACACCATGAAACGGCCCCTGATAAAGTATTCTTTCAAAGAGGGTAAGCAAAAGTCAGAAGAGCAGATAGATATTGTCGATTTTATCGATGTAAAAGGTTGGAGAGCATTGGGAAATCGCTTGCATGACGGAAAAGTGTTGTCTGTAGAGTTGCTTGAGAATAAGGATTCTGAAGAACCTGAAACGGACGATAATAATAAAGAGGTAAAGAACAAGGAGGAAGAAAAAAAGAAAG
>SKYC01000310.1 GCA_007128085.1 Saprospiraceae bacterium
GACACGTATGTAATGTAGATCAGCCCGAACTATTCAACCGGCACTCCATTGAGTTTATTCGCGCCAAAGGCTGATTGAGGTCAGCAGTTTTAAGACCGGATTATCCCTCATTTTTATTTTGGTAATTACGAAATATTTCCGGAAAGTTTTTATCTTTGCAGCCCTTTTTGTACAGACAGCAGTCAAACGATGTAAGTAATCGAGTGTTTGCCAGTCGGTTAAAAAGGAAATGAATCATTTTTTTAACATTTTAAACTAGGGTCGAATGCGCCAATACGAAGTAACATTTATCGTAGATCCGGTTTTGTCTGATGAAGAGATCAAAGCTACTCTTGAGACGTACAAGGACATGCTCAAAAATGAAGGGTGTGAAATTGTTCATATCGATGAAATGGGATTGAGACAACTCGCTTATCCCATTAAGCGGAGAAATTCCGGAGTCTACTACTGCATTGAATTCAAACTCGATGCACTCGCTTTTATTGACAAACTGGAACTTTCATTGCGTCGCGATGAGCGGGTAATGAGATTTTTAACTGTTTCACTTGACAAATACGGAGTGAAGTACAATGAGGACAAACGAAACGGTCTCATTGGAAAAAAGAAGAAAGAGGAAGACAAAAAGGAAGACGGGGAGACCAAATCATCCAGGCCCGCTAAAGCGAAAAAGGCCACCGATGAGAAGGAAGTGCTCAAGAAAGTAGTTGCAGCCAAAGAAACACTGGCTGCTGTCAGCGACGATTCAGCATCAGCTGAACAGGAAGAAGAATAATTCATCTAAAAAAAACAATTCATCATGGCATCAAGAGACGATATAAAATTTCTCAGCAATCCCACTATAGGTCAAAAGAGGGATAAATACTGCCGTTTTAAGAGGTTTGGAATCAAATACATCGATTATAAAGATCCGGACTTTTTACTGCAATTTGTAAATGAGCAGGGCAAGTTGTTGCCCCGTAGAATTACCGGTAATTCACTGAAGTATCAGCGTAAAATTGCCTCTTCTGTGAAAAGAGCCAGACACCTGGCCATGTTGCCTTATCTCACCGATCAATTGAAATAAAGCGGTGTGAAATTTTTTGTTGAGATTTCAAATTTAAAAAAATGGAAATAATTCTGTTACAAGATATAGAAAATGTGGGTGCCAAACACGATTTGGTCACCGTTAAGCCAGGTCATGGCAGAAACTATCTCATTCCTCAGGGAATGGCCATTATTGCCAATAAAAGCAATAGAGCCCGGCTCAATGAAATGATTCGCCAGGAAGAGCGAAGAGAATCTAAAAAGGTAGGTGAATATCAGGAAATGGCTTCTAAAATTCAATCAGAAGTGCTTACTATTGGTGCCAAAGCAGGTACTTCCGGTAAGATTTTCGGTTCAGTAACCAATGTTCAAATAGCGCAGGTACTGAAGGAAAAGCTGGGAATTGAAGTGGACAGAAGAAAAATCGATATTCCCGAAGAAGTTAAAAACCTCGGTACTTATCAGGCCAATATCAACTTCCACCCGGATGTGAGTTGCCTGGTCAACTTTGAAGTGGTTGAAGAGTAATGTTCAAAGATCAGAAATTACTTCTGAATGAAACCGAATAATTAAAGCCATTTTCCCCATCGGAAGGTGGCTTTTTTTTTCGTGTTTTTCTCTGAGTTCCTTTATGGAGCGACAGGAGTCAGATATTGGAGTTTAAATTTAATCACCCGTACATTATGATAGTGCTTAAAGCCAGTAAAATCAGTCACCTTACCGATGCCCGTTATTTCTCGGCCAGAGGTGCCTCTGTAATGGGTTTTGACCTCGACCCGGGCTCGCCCGACTTCGTAAAACCCGAACAGGTACACGCTATTTCCGATTGGGTAGACGGGGTTCGTCTGGCCGGTGAATTTGGTCAGAATTCCATTGAGGAAATTCTACATCTGAGCGATTCTCTGAAGCTGGATTACATTCAATTGCCCCACAATTACGACCGAGAAAAACTGATGGAGCTCAGTGGGAAAAAGATCATTCAACAAGTCCTGGTGGAAAACAGTACGACGCCAGAAGAGCTGACCCATCAAATTACGGATCTGGCTCCGCTTACCCGCGCAGTGGAGTTGGATTTTGTGACGCAAAACATCAACCCGCTGGCCGGTGAAGGTTTCGGTATCGAGGGTCTCAATCGCATCATCGATCTTCACCACTGCTTTATAAAAGCGCCACTCACGCCTGACAGCATGGCGAACCTCAGCAAACTCACTTCTTTTCCGGGACTTACCTTCACAGGTAGTCACGAAGAAAAAGTCGGGTTTAAATCATTTGAAGACATCGATACCATTATCGACTATCTGGAGGAGCAGCAATGGTTTGATCCCTATGCTTAAAACCTTACTCCACCACGGGTCTGCATGCGTGCCTGTGTACGAGTACCCATTTCCCCTCTGAAAAGTGATAAGTCTCCGTGTATAAAAGATCCAGTCTCAGAGGACTGCCCTCCAAAGCGACATAAAATTCAGCAAGGCCTTTTACAATAGCTACAGAGCCATAGAGTCGAACCGATTGCTCCCGTATGTCCACCTGTCGGTATTCCAGCCGACCGCTTTGAATGTTTTCCAGTATGTCCGGTTTGTACTCCACCCATCCGTTGGAGTGAATGTATACCACATCCTCCGCCAACACTTTCTCGAGGGCTTCCATGTCCTTTTCAATCATCCATTCAAATTTCTCCTGATGCAACGTGATCACCTGCAGACTGTCGTCAATGGCAAAAAGTTGACCGGCAAAACCCACCAGTAGTAGCAAGACCCACATTGGTTTTTTCCAACTCATATTTATTTTGTTTCTTTACGTGCCAAAAGTAAGGGTATTTTTACTTTTTTTAGCTTGATTAATGTCATGAATAACCCGAAGTAAAACCCGTGTTATGGACAGAATAAAAACCGAGAACCATTAGTTGATCGAAAAAAACTTCCTTGACAGAATCCAGAAAAAACGTGGTTTTTGATCACGGCATAGAATTGAGAGACGGAATGCTGATTTGTTTCAACAGTACATTTCCGATGGATGAAATCCGCTATTTGGAAATCATCAGCAATCGCACTTCTTTCAGGGGCCCTCTATTTCTGGGCCTGATCGGATTGATTTTCTTCCTGATTCACTGGTTGGCAGCTGCACTGGTGCTCTTTATTGCCCTTATATGGGCCTATAAAAATAAAAAGATTTACGGTTTGGTTGTTCACACCCACGATGGCCAAAAGTTTCAACCACTGCTCCATTACGACAGAGCTTTCCTGGAGACGGTAATAAAGAAATGCAGAGAAGAAATGGACAAAAGGGGGAGCAATGACGAAGAGAATTAGCGGACAGACAGCAACCCATTTGGGATACAACCGATTTTTTTTGATTTTTTCTTCAAAAAAAGATTCCCCCTTTTAAAAAAGGTGTATATTTGCAGCCGCATTTGAGAAGATGCCGAAGAA
>SKYC01000009.1 GCA_007128085.1 Saprospiraceae bacterium
GCTGAACCAGAAGTGAAAACTCCGGATGAGGCTGTAAAAGAAGCCGAAACCGACGACAAAAAGGTCAAAGGCCCGAAAGTTTTGGGTAAAATCGATCTCGACTCTGTGGGCAAAGGCAAAAAGAAGAAAAAAGAAGAAGAAGAACCCGAGAAAAAAGCCGAGCCTGAGGAGAAAAAAGAGGTAGACAAAAAAGAAGAAAAAACAGAGAAAAAAGCACCGGATTCTCCTGAGAAAAAGGAAGATGAAAGTATTGCAGCTGAAAGCGAGGATAAAAAGTCGGATGAGGTTGAGAAAGTGCAGGAGGATGTGGATGAAAAAGAGACGAAGGAGCCGAAAAGTGATAAGGAGGAAAAAGAAAGCAAGGATCCCGATGAAGTCGTAAAAGGCAAAGTCCCTCAACTCAAGGGACTAAAGGTCGTCGGCAAAGTGGATACTTCGAAATTCGCCGATAAAAAGAAAACCAAAGGAACCAAATCCAAAAAAGCCGAGGAAACTGCCGCTGAAAGTGGTACAAAAAGAAGAAGGAGAAAGCGAACCAAGGTCGCTCCAAGAACTGCACGACCCGGAAAAGATACAGCAGCGAGAAGAGGACGAAAGAGAAAAGATGAGGTCAGAGAGGTTTCTCAAAAAGAAATCGATGAGCAAATCAAGGCAACACTGGCCAGACTTTCCGGCTCCGGTAGTGGAAAGAGTAAGCGTCAGAAAATAAAAAGAGACCAAAAAGGTCGCATAAAGGAACAACAAGAGGCGGAAACTCCGGACACGGAAGACAAACAACTGCAGGTTACCGAATTTATTTCGGTAACTGAACTCGCCAATCTGATGGATGTTTCACCCACCGATGTCATCACCAATTGTATGAATCTGGGTGTCATCGTTTCTATTAACCAAAGATTGGATGCGGAAATCATAGAACTCGTGGCCCAGGAATTTGGATTCGAAACCGAATTCATCAGTGCCGAAGAACAAACCATTGAAGACGAGGAAATAGAAGACGATGAAGAAGACATGGTGCCACGCGCCCCTATAGTCACAGTCATGGGTCATGTGGATCACGGAAAAACTTCTCTCCTCGACTACATCCGATCTACCAAAGTAGCAGCCGGTGAGGCGGGTGGAATTACTCAGCACATCGGTGCCTACGAAGTCAAAATAGGTGAAGACGACCGCGGCATTACCTTTTTGGATACGCCGGGTCACGAAGCCTTTACAGCCATGAGAGCCCGTGGAGCTAAAGTGACCGATGTAGCCGTTATTATCGTCGCAGCCGATGACAAAATCATGCCGCAGACCAAAGAGGCCATATCGCATGCACAGGCAGCAGGAGTACCCATCATATTTGCCATCAACAAAATCGATAAACCGGGCGCAGATCCGGAGCGAATCAAACAGGAGTTGGCAAATTTAAACCTGCTGGTTGAAGAATGGGGTGGTAAATATCAGTCACAAGACATTTCTGCCCTCAAAGGTACCCATGTGGATGAGTTGCTCGAAAAGATTCTGCTCGAAGCCGATCTGCTCGAGCTCAAGGCCAATCCGGACCGAAGAGCAATTGGAACAGTCATCGAGGCCTCTCTGGACAAAGGAAGAGGTTACGTAACCAAAGTACTCGTTCAAACGGGAACTCTTAAAATGGGAGATACCCTGGTTGCCGGTGAATATCAGGGAAAAATCAAAGCCATGTTCAATGAGTTCGGTGTGCGAATCAAAGAAGCAGGCCCCTCCAAGCCGGTTATGATTCTCGGACTTTCAGGTGCCCCTCAGGCCGGTGAACAGTTCAAGGTAATGGAACAGGAATCCGAAGCCAAAGATCTCGCCAACCGAAGAGCTCAAATTAACCGGGAACAAAGTAACCGGGCCAGCAAGCGAATCAGTCTGGATGAAATTGGAAGAAGACTGGCCCTGGGAACTTTTAAAGAGCTCAACCTCATCGTAAAAGGTGATGTGGATGGATCGATTGAAGCGCTTTCCGATGTGCTGATTAAACTCTCTATTGAGAGTGTTCAAGTCAATGTAATTCACAAAGCAGTGGGGCAAATAATAGAGTCCGACGTACTGTTGGCCTCCGCTTCGGATGCCATCATTATAGGATTCCAGGTTCGACCATCTCTCGGAGCCAGAAAACTGGCAGAGAAAGAAGGTGTTCAAATTCGCATGTACTCCATTATTTACGAAGCCATTGAAGAAATTAAATCGGCCATTCAGGGAATGCTCGAACCCGTCAGAGAAGAGAAAATTGTGGCCAATCTGGAAGTCAGAGAAACTTACAAAATCAGTAAAGTCGGAACCATCGCGGGTTGTTATGTTCAGGATGGAAAAGTTCACAGGAACTCATATATAAGAGTAATTAGAGAAGGAATCGTAATTTATCCGACCAAGGAGGGTGTCACAGGAGAGATTTCTTCACTCAAGCGCTTCAAAGAGGATGTAAGAGAGGTTAAAACAGGTCTGGAGTGCGGTCTGACCATTAAAAACTTCAACGATATTAAAGTGGGTGATACCATTGAAGCCTATGAAGTCATAGAAGTCAAGGCCGAGCTTCAATAGAAACGTCCGAATATGAATCCTGAAGTGGTCGAAATACTGGAGGAATACGTTCAGTTGTACAACCGGCCAGGATTCATTGAAGACGATCCCATTGGTATTCCCCATCAATACGACTCCCCTGCCAACATTGAAATTGCCGGATGGATCGCCGCCACCTTCGCATGGGGCTTGAGGAAAACCATTATCAATAAAAGCCGCGATTTTTTAATGCGGATGGGCGATGACCCTCACGACTTTATTGTCAACCACCAACCCAAAGACCGCCTGGCCTTCAGCGATTTTAAACACCGAACTTTTCAGGCCATTGACGCCTATGCCTTTTTGACTTTTCTGCAACAGCATTACAGACAACACCCCAGTCTGGAAACTGCTTTTTCGACCCATATGAAACCCGATGACACCGATGTAAAAAATGCACTGATCGGTTTTCGCAATTATTTTTCCTCTATCCCCGGATGTCCGAAAAGAACCTTAAAGCACGTTTCCAGTCCTGCAAGAAACAGCAGTTGCAAGCGGCTCAATATGTTCCTCAGGTGGATGGTCAGAAAGGACGACCGGGGCGTAGATTTTGGCATTTGGACTAAAATCCGCTCCTCTCAACTCTGCATACCTCTGGATTTGCACGTAGAGCGCGTAGCCAGAGAGTTAAATATCCTGAGTCGTAAAAGTCTGGACTGGAAAGCCGTTGAAGAAATTACCGTATATTTAAAACAGATAGATCCAAAAGATCCGATAAAATATGATTTTGCTCTTTTTGGAATGAGTCTGAACAACAAATTGTGAACAACTGTTTATCAGTCACTTAGAATCAAATAACGCTTTGCCGGAAAAAAAATTATATATATTTTTATCATATATTTGTTTTTTCGGTATATCTGTTTAATTTTACATCAAAATATAGCAGCCATAGAAACGTATTACGGAAAAGGGAAAGTGCTCGTTACTGGAGAGTATTTCGTGCTCGATGGAGCAACGGCTTTTGCTTTGCCCGTAAACAAAGGGCAGCGAATGGAAGTCAAGAGAGGCCGCGGCTCAGACATCAAGTGGAAGTCTTTTTGCCCGGATGGAAAAGAGTGGTTCAGTGGAAACTGTTCTCTTTTCGACTTAAAGTTTGAAAAATTTACCGATAAAACAATAGCTGAAAAACTTTCAGCCATTCTCTACGAAGCCTGCCGTTTAAATTCCGACTTCCTCTCTCAGTGGTACGGATTCAAAGTAGCTACTCATTTGGAGTTCAACAGAAACTGGGGTCTTGGATCTTCCTCATCACTCGTGTATTGTATTGCACAATGGGCAGATGTAGAGCCCTACGAATTGTACGAAAGAACTTTTGGGGGATCCGGTTATGACATTGCTTGTGCCAAAGCGGACGGGCCCCTGCTGTTTACCAGAAGCGAAGATGAAATCAACGTCAGTCCGGTGGATTTTGAGCCGGACTTCCATAACAACCTCCACTTTGTTTACCTCGGAAAAAAGATGAACAGTCGCGAGGCCATTGCTCACTTTGGGAATTTAAAGAAAAAAGTACAGCGGTCGGTCATAGAGGAAGTGAGTTCATTGAGTAAGTTGTGCGCTACAACCTCTCAACTCGACGACTTTTGTAAAATCTTACAGCAAACAGAAGAGTTGGTAGAAAAAGAATTGAAATTGCCGAGAATCCAAAAATCAGAATTCCAGGATTTTGAGGGCACCATCAAAAGCCTCGGTGCCTGGGGTGGGGACTTTATTCTCGCAGCCTCCCTCCTACCAACGGATTACGTTCGACAATACTTTGAAAAACGGAATTTAAAAACCGTCATTCCATTTTCAGAACTCACCTCTTTAGAGAAGGCATTTCATCCGGCATAGAATTATTTTTGCCTTTGTTTCCCCTCTACTCTTTAAATCCTTTACCAGCAAGGAACTTTATTCTAATTGTAATGTTTTTTTAATTGACAGGCAGCATTTTCTACCTGTAGGGATTCTTAACATTGAAGATATCAACAAGTTGAATGATCGCGAACTCATTGAGGGGTGTTTAAAAGGAAAAGCGGAGTATGAACGCATGCTGTACGATCGCTTTTCAGGCAAGATGTTTGCCATTTGTGTTCGGTATGCGCGCAACAAAGCAGAGGCAGAAGATATCATGCAGGATGGCTTTATAAAGGTCTTCCGAAAAATGCATACCTTTAAACACAAGGGGTCATTTGAAGGTTGGATAAGAAAAATCATGGTGCATTCAGCGCTGAAGTTTCTTAAAAAGGGGTCGAACAAAAACGAGTTTAACACCCTCGAGGATGTGAAAGAAAGACCGGTGCAAAGCAAAGCCATTTCCAATATTACAGAAAAGGAGTTGCTTGAGCTGATCGATGAATTACCGCTGGGATACAAAACCGTTTTTAACCTCTATGTTATAGAAGGGTATAAACACAATGAAATAGCCGATCTCCTGGGAATTGGTGAGAGTACCTCCCGTTCACAGTTGTTGAAGGCGCGAAAATATTTACAAAGCGCATTGAAAAAAATGCAATTGCTATTCGTTTAAAAAACAATATGGACTACAATACAGATCAATTTTTCCGAGAGAAATTGAAAAACTACCAAATCCAGCCGCCGGAAGGGGTTTGGTCAGCCATTGTATCGAAGAAAAGAGCTTCGGACCTCAAGAGAAAAGCACTGTTGCTGCTTTTACTCCTATTGTTGCTGCTCGGTTTATTGCTCTTTATCCTCCCCAGGGGCGAAATGGATGAAACCGCACCACATATTGCCGGTACAGAAACCCAAACTGGACAACAGGAATTCCCTTTGGAATCACCACTCACAGTTGCTGGCGAAGAGTTCATTGCAGAAACACTAACTGAAGAAAAAATATTGGAAGAGGAATCACCACTCACAGTTTCTGGTGAAAAGTTCATTGGAGAAACCCCAACAGAAGAAAAGTTATTCGAAGAGGAATCACAGCAACTTGCCGATGATTTTCCCTCGAAACCAACTACAGATGCGGCCGAACGCAATTTTTCTACTACTATTGAAAGAGTCAGTTCCAATAGTGATTCTCCTGAAATTCCAGCGGAATTATCTACCTCCAGGGTAGGCGAAACTGAAGAATTTTCAGTGGATGATCGCTCCGATGAGTCATTGCGCTCAAGCGGCAGTTTTGCAATTCCCGAACCGGAACTGGCTCTTCACCACCCCATCGGTACCAGCCATTTGGAAGAAAACCCTGCTCAGTTGCGCTCTACTGAGGAAGGACGTTCAGCAGAGGCTGGCGAAAGCGTGTTTTACAGTGAATCCGTGTCGATTCTCGAGGGGCGGTCCACTTTTTCTGAACTGCTCAGCAAGCGGTCTACCCAATCACTGGATTACAATCGATGCGCCATCAAAAACAACCCCATTTGTCTGGAGACCCAATTTCCCCTGCGATACTTCGCACTGGATATTTTGGCCGGTCCTGATTTTTTCGACAAATTATTGCAGGCAAAAGATTCCGAATTCGACGAATTTGCAGAAATGCGAAGATCGTCAGAGTCAGAGATCTGGTCCTATGGTGTTTCAGCCAGACTGTCTGCTGTATTTGAAAGCGGTCTGGCATTGAGAACCGGTCTCTCATTCAATCAGATCAATGAAAAATTTTCTTTTGAAGACCCCGATGCAGAGGTCCGCAGGGTCGTCAATGTGCTCATTGACACCCTCATCAATGCTCCCATGGATACCACTTTTATTTTCGATACCCTATCAGTCATTGAAAGTGGTACCCGACTAAAAGAAGTGTACAACCGATATCAGATGCTCGATATTCCGGTAATGGTCGGAGCGGAATTTCAAAGTGGGAACTGGACGCTGACACCCTCCTTGGGTGTTATGTTCAATCTGGCATTCAGAACCCGGGGGGAGATCATGGATCAATCGGGATCGCCGACCCCTATAGACAATACAAAAGATTCAGAAACTCCCATTTTCAGAACCCGACTTGGAATGAGTCTAACCGGTAGTTTTGGAGTTGGCTACAAATTGAGCAGTGAATATTCCCTCATGATCGAGCCGAGGATAAAGTACCACTTAAAACCATTGACAGTGAGTGGTTACCCACTCAACCAAAACTATTTTGTCTTTGGGGTTCACGCCGGTTTGAGGTACCGATTTAAATAAATTGAAACCGCGAGGCAGCGAATCAGACAGCCATCGGGCTCTTAAAAGCGAAAACTAATTTTTAACCAGAAACACCCTTGAAAAAGGCTCTTTTCAATTTTTTAAAATAACCAAAGTAGCAAATCACAAGATCGATAAGCGGCGTCGGATTCATAATTCAAATTCTACTCTGTGATCGGTCTTAAAAAAGCAGCGATAACCAACTTAAAATTTTGCGCGGGCTTTTCAGATTAAAAAAACACAGACGAATGAATAAATGCATACCCCTTTTCTTTTCAATCCTCTTGTCATTGTTTTTCCTATCCTCCTGCCACGAGGATAAAGACGAATTCATTCCGGACGGAGATTTTGAATACGTGGGAAATATCAATTCCTTAAAAAACACGCTTTCACCCCCCTATGAAACACATACCCTTCACCTGGAAAATAGTCTGAAAACGTATCCCATCAACCACATTTCCTCCTTAAAAGCTGGAGCCGAAAATTTTTTCAACAGTGATGGAGAGCACTATACCGGAGAGTTTAGTTTTTCAATCAAACACTCAGAAACCACCTCAGAATGGATCGGTTTGAATTATAATTTCAAAACCGAATCGGGCTATCTGGATGCGCATTACGTGCAGAAAATCTCCTTTCGCGATGCAGATGGCAGGCATTTAACCATCAACAGCGACAATCCGCCCGTGATCCGGTTGGAATTCGAATTGGAAGTAAAAGAACCCAGGATTTTTAAATTGGAAAGCTCTTCCGGCAAGTGGAGTACTCATTCCGATATCCTTCCATTCACTTATTGGGAAAAAGAAGATGCAAACGGAGAAATTGTGGAGGTTTCAGGCTATGAATTTGAGGTATCCAACAAACTCCTTTACGCCATTGGGCATGAGTTCATGCTCGAACCAGAGGTCAAAGTTTGCGTTCAGCTGCCAAAGGGATTTACATCCTCCAATACCACTACATACGTTGTATTTAAAAATCACAACACCCTGATCAACCTGAATCATTGGGACAACAAAAACAAATACCTCGCCTGCAACAATATCCTGAAGTTGCCGGCCAATGAATTTGTGGATGTGGTTTCCATTTCCGGCTTGTCGGGAAATCGATACTTTTTTGATTCAAGAGTCAATTATTTGGACGAATCAGAAGAACAACTTTTTGATTTAGATCCTGTCAAAAAGAACCTTTCCACCATCCTCAGCCGACTTAATTTGGCTGAGTAAAACGGCAGAGTATAAAAGTCGCTGCATTGCAGTCTCCATTTTTCACGAGGGCAATGTTCGGTAATTTATGGCAGGTATTTGGCTTGAATGGTTTTGAAATGAACCCGGTTGTGACCGCACACGATATTGAGTAATGCCCGGCCACTCAAGGGCTCTCCGTCGATCAAAACGCTCTTCTCCCAGTCTTCCTCCCCAAAAGAGTGAAACAAAGACCGTGTTGAACGCCTTACCGCACTCCAGTCTTGTCTCAATTCATACCAACTCCGCTCATCCGTCTCTGATGCAGCAACATAAGATTCATAATTGTATCCGGGATAATCTATTGAGTCAAGTCTTTGAGCAGCCAGAGCTCTACAGCTCATGATCCGCTCAGTATCTATTAAGTGAATGATCAGTTGCCTCAGACTCCATTTGTCGGCCTGGTAGCGATAATTCAAATCCAGCCCGGGACTTCTGTCCAATAAATCCATTTGCTGCTTCAAATCGGATCCAAGCGCTTCCAATGGATGTTCTCCCTGCATCTCTTCTATGTAAGACCGGTAAAAATCATTGAATTCGCCTGGACGGGGAATGAGAAAATCGGGAGAGACAGACATCGTATTGCTTTTATGCTTCCAATCAATGAGAAAAAAACAGCGATCTTATCAGGGAAAAAACATTCAGCCCGGACAACTCTTCACCAAAAATTTTTGGTTCAATTCAGGAGTCCGAAAATCCCTTTAAGTATCCATATGTAAACGACCGGACTCTTTAAATAGTTCTCCACTGTATTTCTTCCGGCTCTCAAATAGATTCAAGATTGATTTCTATCCATGGAATCAATGACCCATTCTCGTAAAACGCGGGTCTAAGAACTTTACACCACTTCAAATTGAACGCCAAAAGAAAACTCTCCCACCATCAATTGCCGGGGAATTTTTACTTTTGCACCAGACTTGTGTCGATTGCCGCCAAGGGGACGACCGCTCTATTTGAAAAAAGAATAAAAATTTAATCCGTGAAACCTTCAAGGGAGTGAGAGAACGATCCCCTTCGAAAGGTATAAAATTTAATCAAATGAAGTATTTAGTTACCGGACTTGGAAATATGGGTGCAGAGTACGATGGCACCCGCCACAACATTGGTTTTGAAGTAGTCGATCATTTGGCGGAAGAGTTCAACAGTTCATTTAAAGACAACCAGCTTGGATTTACTGCTGAAATCAAGCACAAGGGCAGGACCATACACCTTCTCAAGCCCACCACATACATGAACAGGAGTGGCAAAGCCATAAGGTATTGGTTGACAAAATTAAAAATACCCGTTGATCGGTCATTGGTCATTCTGGACGACGTCCACCTCGACCTGGGGGTGGTTAAATTAAAGCCCAAGGGATCCGATGGCGGTCACAACGGCCTGAAGAACATTCAGCAAATGCTCTCCACCACTAAATACCCGAGATTGCGTATAGGCATAGGAAGAAATTTTCATCCCGGCCAGCAAGTCGATTACGTTCTCGGTCGGTGGGAAGAAAGTGAAAAAAAGGTTGTCCGTGAAACCGTTGCCTTAGCTTCAGACTCCGTACTGGACTTTTGCTCCATTGGGATCCAGCGAACCATGAATAAAATCAATTGATTCCCCTGTGTTGGATTCTAGCTCAAACGTATTTCGTCGGATGCCGCATCAAAAAAGCGGTATTCGACCAATTCACATTCATTATCGGCTTCAACTTTAATCCACTTTTTGTATTTAAAATACCATTTGTGTTGCTTACTGGGCAAGCCTTTTTTGAGGAATGCGGCAATAAACGGATGCACTTTAAGAGTGATTTTATTGTGTGATTTGGACTCAATGATAAAATCGAGATCCCGCTCCAGCTCTACCAGTATTTCCACCGAGGAATTAATTTTACCCGTACCGTTGCAGGCGGGGCAATTTTCCGATGTATCGATTTTTACTGCCGGTCTGACCCGTTGTCTGGTAATTTGCATCAACCCAAATTTACTCAGTGGGAGGACGGTGTGTTGAGCGGTATCATTTTTCATGAAATCGCGCATGGATTTGTACAGCTGCTGCTTATTTTCATTTGAACGCATATCGATAAAATCGACAATAATCAGTCCGCCCAAATCTCTCAAACGCAATTGTCTGGCAATTTCTTTGGCCGACTCCAAGTTGACCGACAGAGCCGCATCTTCCTGGTCTTTTTTTACCGACTTGGGGCCGCTGTTTACATCGATCACGTGCATGGCTTCCGTGTGTTCAATGACCAGATAAGCGCCACTTTTCATGGTAGCTGTCTTACCGAAAGAGGTTTTTATTTGCCGACTGACACCGAATTTATCAAAAACAGGTGTACGTCCCTTGTAAAAAGATAGAATGTTGTTTTTCTTCGGCGCCACAGAGGTCAGGTAGGTTCTGACATTGTCAAAAAGATCTTTGTCGTCAATGACCACTTTGTGGAAGTCATCGGACAACATATCACGCAATATGCTGGTGGTTTTATCAAGCTCACTCAGCAGCTTAACAGGGGGCTTTGAATGAACGAGTTGCGACCTGACACTCCCCCACTTTTCCAATAATTGGTTGAGTTCTTCGTGTAAATCAGAAACCTTTTTTCCCTCAGCGGCTGTTCTCACGATGATGCCAAAATTGGCGGGTTTTATACTCTCCACCAGTAATTGGAGCCTTTTCCGCTCATCGGAATTGGATATTTTTTTGGATATGGCGATCACGTTATTGAACGGGCTCAACACAATGTGTCGACCGGGAATGGTAATCTCACAGCTCAATCTCGGGCCTTTGGTAGAAATGGGTTCTTTGAGTACCTGGACGAGGATCGGATCCTTTTTGTTGAATACTTGAGTGATTTTCCCGGATTTTGAAATCTGTTTCTGGATTTCAAAATTATCCAACATTTGCGTATGCTGTCGATTGGCAATAGAGTCGTCGGTGTATTTCACCAACGATCTGACATTGGGGCCCAAGTCGGTATAGTGTAAAAAAGCGTCTTTTTTGTGACCTATATCTACAAAAGCAGCATTCAGTCCTGGCATCAGTTTTTTGATGTATCCCAGAAAAATATCTCCGACTATAAAGCGCTGGTTGGTTTTTTCTTTATGCAGCTCTACAAGCTGCCCGTCCTCAATCAGGGCAATTTCTACACTGGTAGGCGAGGAATTAATTACTAGTTCTTTCTCCACAATTTGATTTTATATAAGAAAAACAAATACTACTGCGCCAGCAGTAAACCTTCAGACAGACACTGAGGCTTCACTAGGGGCGACTTAGCAAAAGGAGAAGTTCAGACAAAATTTCAGATCGCTAAGGTAAGCAATTAAAATGAAACCCACAAAAGGCTTCATGTGTGTTTCTATAAAAACCATTCGAAATGCTGTTTATCCATTCCGAAAATCGGGTCGATCAGCAACTCTGTCAAAGCAAGTAGAGCAAGTAATCCGCTGATTATTCCCAGGGGTTTTTATAGAAAAATCACCACTGAAAATTACATTCCAGTGGTGAGTATAATTTAATTTAAAGAATACGTGTAAAATCCGGCATTTCCATAATTGACCGGAAGAAAAATTACTTCTTCTTTTTATGTCTGTTTTTTTTCATTTTTTTTTTTCTCTTATGAGTTGATATTTTATGTCTTTTTCTTTTTTTACCTGATGGCATAATTTAATTTTTAATTTGTTAAGTAATATTGTTAATGGGTTTATTGCTCACAAAGTTCCGCAAACCTTCTGGCATTTTCATTGTCGCCCAGTTGACCGTAAGCCACCGGTAGAAGACAGATCACCCTTTGGTTGTCGGGTTCCAGGTCATAGGCCCTTTCCAATCGCTCAACCGCTCTTTGGTATTCCCCCACCTGAATATTGAGCCTCCCCAGATTGTAAAGTGCCGGAACGTACTCGGGGTTTTGCCTGTTGAGTTCCAGCAATTGTTCAATTCCCGCCATGGGATTGTTTTTCGGTGGAAATTCAGCAAGAGTCACTGCGAGGTTCAATCGATTGTCCAGATTGTTGGGTTCGAGAGAGACGGCATTTTCAAAACTGGCAATGGCCCGATTTGCACAAAGAGTTTTTCGACTCTCCGTATCTGCTCGATGCATACAAATACTGTAGGTTGAGCCCGATATGGACCAGGCCTCGGCCGTCATTTCCTTTTCTGCTACTTGTTCTGCATGATACCCGGCCAAAGCGGGCACCCCGAATTGCATCCAGTTGCTCGACAATTGCTTGTGATACTCGACTTTCTGGCTTTCGTCTTCGGTCTGTTCGAGTGCAAATTCAAGTGATTCAATGGCATTGCGTCTCTCTGAACTCAAATCATTGATCACAGCCCTTTTGATATTGATAAAGTCGGTCGGTTGAAAAGCCATTGCTCTGGCAGACTCAGCTTCCCGCAAGGAGGCATCTTTGGTATCGAAACCGAAATAAATAACGACCACCGCCAAAACAGCCGCAGCGATAAGTATTAGTTGATTTTTATTCATCTGGTTGGGTCTACGAAGGTTCTGTCGTCACATTCTCCTTCACCTTTTCGACAAATATTTTTGCCGGCTTAAAAGCGGGAATAAAATGTTCCGGAATTTCAATTGCCTTATTTTTTTTGATATGTCTTCCGATTTTCTTGGCTCTCTTTTTTACAATAAAAGACCCAAACCCACGGATGTAAACATTTTCACCTGCGGCCAGAGTATCCTTGACCTCCTGAAAGAAAGTTTCCAGTGAAACCAATACATCTACCTTAGCCA
>SKYC01000267.1 GCA_007128085.1 Saprospiraceae bacterium
AAACTGCTCATTGAGAAAGGCATGCGACTCTGAGGTTTTGGCAAACACCATGACACCACTGGTCTCTTTATCCAGTCGATGAACGGTAAGTGCCGTCATTCCGGAATCTTGTAAAATGCGTATTGCTGATGGTAACTCACGGTTGTAACGATCTGGTATAGAGCGCAATCCCGGGGGTTTACTAATCACGACAATTTCTGAGTCTTCAAAAAGAATTTCAATATTTCGTCGCTTCATATTGCTTCCAGTTCAGTTCCGAGAACTTTTTTTTGTTGGCAAAAAAGTACTGCCATACTATGGGTAAATAATACCTTCCAAAACGAGTTCTCGAGGAGCGGAACTTCATCTCGGATACTTTTTTGTTGTATTGTCTTCTCGACAAAGTCAATTGGGGAAGGTTCTTTAAAACGTCGAAGTGGGCCTTCCAGACCATGAGTGACAGGGAAAATTTTCCCAACAGAAAAAAGTGAAAGGAAGCGGCAAGGTCCATAAAGTACCTGGATGGCAGTAGCCAGACCAACCTTCGCTTCGATTCGTTTTTCAACAGGGTGAAAAGATTGTTTCTAAAGTTGAGGTACGTTTTTCTGGGGTGATCGTAACTGAGTGTTCCGCCACCGAGGTGATAAACCCTTAATTGCGGAAGGCACATCAATTTGTATCCGGCCTTTTTTAACCTCCAGCACAAATCGATTTCCTCCATATGTGCAAAGAACATTTTATCAAAACCACCCACTTTTTCAAACAACTCCTTTTTAATGACACAAGCTGCACCGGACGCCCAAAATATTTCCATGGGTTCATCGTATTGCCCCTCATCTTTTTCTACGGTATCAAATATTCTCCCCCTGCAAAAAGGGTAGGACAGTATGTCCATAAATCCTCCACAGGCGCCGGCGAATTCAAACTCCTCCTTCTTTTTATAGCAGAGTAGTTTGGGCTGCACACATGCTACCTCTTCGTTTTTGTCTAAAAAGTCCATGGCGGGGGTTAACCAATTGGAGTCAAAGGCGACATCGGTATTGACAAGAGCCAAATATTTTTCGTTTACGAGTTGCAGTCCGAGATTGTACCCCCCGGCATAACCCGTGTTCTCAAGCAGCTCAATGATTTCAATTTGAGGGTATTTCTCCCGGGTCCACTTTACTGAATCATCGGAGGAGTTGTTGTCAATGAGGTATATTTTGCAATTGTCAGGTGTGTGTTTAATGACGGTCGGCAAAAACTCGGGAAGGTGTTTCATCCCATTGTAATTAAGGAGAGCGATGGCTCCTTTGTACGTATCACGGTGTTGCTGTTTTTCACTGTAGTCGGCCAAAGTAGCCAGGGCGTTCAGTTTGTCGGATTTAAGTCCCTCTCGCAGATCTTCGACATTCTCAAATTTAGAATCCTCCCTGAGGTAATCTATGATTTCTATGAGCAGTCGATCTCCGTAAATGTATTGATTGAAATCAAAGATATGGACTTCTATGCTCATTTCACCCGCTTCCTCCAGTGTTGGACGCGAACCGACGTACATCATTCCCTTGTATTTGTCCTGACCGTGGTAGATCATGACTGCGTAAATTCCTTTTGGGGGCAGTAGTTTTTTACTCTCCTTCACCCGCAGGTTGGCGGTGGGAAACCCGAGTTTTTGTCCGATTTTTCTTCCGTGAATCACCCGGCCGATAAAAAAATAGGGATGGCCCAGTAATTTATTGGCCACGTCGATATTCTTGTTTTTTATGGCCTTCCTGATTTTAGTAGAACTAATCGAAATGTGATCGCATTCCTGTTTGGGGATTTGTACCACACTGAAGTTGTGTTTTTGACTGTATTCTTTAAGCAGGTGGATGTCCCCTCCCCGATTGAGACCAAACCGGTGATCGTATCCAATGACTACGCAATAGGGGTTGAATTTGCCGATGAGGAATTTTTCCAGATATTCCCTGGGATTGAGTTGGGCGAATTCAACCGTAAATGGGACTATGACCAGATGGTCAATACCGGATTTTTCGAAAAGGATAATTTTTTCTCTCAGGCTGGTAATCAATTCAAGCGAATGATCAGATGGGTAGATGATTTCTCTGGGGTGTGGATGGAAGGTAACCACCACGGAAGGGGCTTTGTATTGTCTGGCATAGCCTTTTATCCTTTCCAGTATTTTCTTGTGCCCCAAATGAAGACCATCAAAAGAGCCGATGGTGAGCACGCTTTTTTTAAAGGCAGGTAGTTCAGAAATATTGCGATGGACCTTCATTTGTTTTTGTTTTGTGCAGTCCATAATCTGCAGCCAACGGAATTTGACCAACCACGGGTCAATTCTGGTTAATTATTGAGTATCACTTGTGTCTGATCACAAAAGTATTAATAATTTTTTCAATACGTGACAATTGAGGCAGCTTATTCTTGTACTTTTCAACATAGTGGGGGGTCTTTTCGTTGTGTAGACATAAACTTTTCTTTTATGATAGACCACAATAAAATTGTCGAGGCACTGAGAAGAATTCCGGATCCGGGTTCAGGAACGGACATTATTTCCGGGAAAAGGGTGGCCGATTTAAAAGTTGAGGAGGAAAATGTATTCTTTTCACTGAATACAACAGGCCTGGAAGACAAGCAAAAAGGGCAGTTGAACTTTCGATGCCAGGAGGAAATTCTCAAGGATTTTCCCGATGCCAATGTCCACATCCACATGAAAGCCGGGGGTGGTGTAAAGGGTGGCAGGTCGGTTCTCCCTCAGGTGAAAAATATTATCGCCGTGGCTTCCGGTAAGGGTGGAGTAGGAAAGTCTACCATTGCGGCCAATCTCGCACTGGGCCTGGCTAAAGCCGGATACAAAACCGGCTTGATGGATGCAGATTTGTACGGCCCTTCTATGCCGACCATGTTTGGCTTAAAGGGGCAGCGACCTAAAATTTATGAGCACTACGGAAAACCTGTCATTGAGCCCATTGAAAAGTACGGAATCAGTATTATGTCTATTGGGTTTGTCATTGAACCGGAACAGGCTGTAGTATTGAGGGGGCCGAGGCTGAGTGGTGTTTTGAAACAATTTATCAATGATGTGAGGTGGCCGGACCTGGACTTTATGGTCGTCGATCTGCCACCGGGAACGGGGGATATTCAATTGAGTCTCGTGCAATCGGTGCCGGTAACCGGAGCAGTGTTGGTAACAACTCCACAGGCTGTCGCATTGGACGATGCGATCAAAGCGGGAAATATGTTTAAAATTGAAAATATAGACGTACCGATTCTCGGAGTGGTCGAAAATATGTCGTGGTTTAGTCCCGAGGAACTCCCGGACAAGAAATATTACTTGTTTGGCAAAGACGGTGGTAAAAAGTTGGCGCAGTTGTTCAATACTGTTTTATTGAGCCAGGTGCCATTGATTCAATCTGTTCAGGAATCCGGGGATGAAGGGGTTCCGGCGGTATTGAAAGAGGGCGAACTGGCTGAAATTTACCATGATTT
>SKYC01000142.1 GCA_007128085.1 Saprospiraceae bacterium
CCCCAGGTTGACCACAAAAAAGACATAGAGAAAAAACAACTGCAGAGCCGTTTCTCCCCTCTGTTCCCTGAGAAAATTGTTGAGAAAATTGTCGTTGACCAGTGAACGGTACAACTTGTTCATAATGGTGCGGTCGGACACGACAATCAAGGCCAGGAAAATGGTCAGGGTGAGGAAAATAATCAACAGGTAATTGTCTTTTTCCGTCGAACTGTAGGCACTTCTGTCGAAGACTTCATCAACTACTTCCGGATCTTCATCCCGAACGAGCTCTTCTTCCTCCAATTCGGTTTCCGGCTCGGATACCACCGTATCTGGAAAGTGAACCACATCTGATTCCTCCTCCATAAGGGTATCGGTTACTACATCCTCCGGGACTCCCAGCGTGTCGATTACAGCCTCGACCGTATCTGCGTATGCCTCGGAATGAACCCGAGCCGTATCCACCTCCAGGCGGTGTTGAAGGTCAAAGGGATTTTGACCGTTGGCAGCCTGCGAAAAAAACAAAAGCAGAAAAAAAGTACAACTGAAGTAATACCTCATGTTCAATTTAATTGGATCGAAAAGCGAAGCTTCGATAGAGCTAATTAACGGGCTTTGGTAGTATCCTAAAAACTCCCTACCCCGCTGCTCGCTAATTCCCTTCGCTCAATAGTTCCGGTCGAGGACCGCCTCATCGCCACCGAAGTGATTTACATATAATTTTCAAATATATTACATATTTTCATTCTTCAATCAATGGGGTCAAAAAAAATTGAACTGAACACTGGATTAAACATTTTTTTTTAGTGGAAATGGCATCAAAAGAGAGGCCAACAAATTAGCGGTGATTGTCAGGTCTTGGTTTGCAATGCTAATACCTTTCCGGCTCCTTGCACAGCAGTCTTTCCATATGAATGAAAGATCAGGTCCAACTCCAATCAGGCACTGCCGACCCTTTTTTTCTCTTCCCTGCGCTGGTTCAAAGGTATGGTAGCTCTATGGGGAGGCTTTTTCCCGGCCGAAAAACCGTAGAGGTTTTGGGATACAAAAGTCCGGGGAAATTCCTCCATGCCCGGGAAACCCAATTTGATGTCTCCTTTTTCCTCGGGAATTTCCGCCGTCTTAAAAAGGTAGTCCCAAAGACTGAGAGAAATGCCGAAATTAATCCCTCGCGTGCGCCCTGCCGGCAGGTGGTAAACGTGGTGCCACAGATGCATGACCGGGTTATTGAAAATGTACTTCAGCGGACCGTAAGTCAATTTGATGTTGGCGTGATTGAGGTGTCCGATGGTCAAGGCAGCAAAATGAACTACATAGGCCTGAGAGGGCTCAAAGCCCCCGAGCACCATAACTCCAAAGGTCTTCAGAGGTTTGTAAAGAATGTTTTCCATCCAGTGAAAACGCAAATGAGCGGCAAATCCCATCTCTTCAACGGAGTGATGGACTTTGTGAAAGTTCCAGAGAAATTCATAGCGGTGGAGAAGGAAATGGGTAAGCCACTGTACGAAGTCCAACACCACAAAAAAGACCAGAAGTTGAGCCCATTTGGGAAAGGAAGAAATATCGATGAGCACCAGTGAGCTCATACTGATTCCGTACGATCCGAATACTTTTTCCAGTATGGCGTACACGCCGGCAATGACAATGGCAAAAACAAAAAAGTTAAAAAACATATAGCCCGCATCCAGCCAAAAATCTTTCCTGAATACTTTTTGGTCCTTCCTCCAGGGAAAAATTATTTCCAATAGCCAAACCGCCAGTGAAATAAGTATCAAGCCCCAAAAATAATTGGTGTACCAGGGAACATCAAAGGTGATCGAACGCCAGGTCCAGTCGATCATTCCCCAAAAGGTCTCTGTAAAAATAGCGATATATGATTCCATTCCGTCAGTGTTTTTCTATTCCCAGATTGTTTTGTACCCAGGCATGGATGCCGGATTCAAGGTGAAAGATTTGATTAAACCCCTTTTGTACCAACATCTGCAGTACGCCCCGACTCCGACTGCCGGTCCGACAGTAGAGCAAAAGCGGCCGATCCCGGGGCAGTGCGTCTATCAGGTTCTGAAATTCCCGGTCGTACCTGTTGATCCCTATGGCTCCCGGGATCATGCCCGCTTGCCATTCCCGGGGAGTTCGAATGTCGAGTACCAACACATCTTTGCGATCCTCCAGTACCTGAGCCGCCTGGTGTGGATCTACATCCCGTACTACCGTATCCGGGACAGAGAAAGATTCGATGGGCTTCAAAAGCTCGAACTCGGCGGATGCACCGTAAAGAGAAATGGACAGTGAAAGACAAATCACTCCTCCAAAAACTAAAATTCTTAAGACCCTCTGATTTAAAAACCGCATGTGCTTCTCTTAATTCAAATGAGGGTTGATCTGCGCCTGTAGTTGAGCTGCACTCATGTATCCGGATTGTCTCCACAATTGCACCCCTTTTTTATACAGAACCAAAGTGGGGACACCACGAACTTTAAGTGCCTGTGCGGCGGAGGGATTTTTATCTACATCTATCTTCACCACTTTCATGTTCCCGGAGTTTTTTTCCGCCACTTCTTTAAGCACGGGATCCATCATTTTACAAGGACCGCACCAGGGCGCAAAAAAATCAATCAATACGGCTCGATCGCTATTCATCAGATCCTGCAATGTCGTTTTATTCGATTTGGTTGTCATAGATTTATATTTTTTTTATCAAACTTAATTTTTCCGGAAAATTTCCGTCCACTGTATTTATCTACTGCAAAAATAGTACGTCGTTTCGGCATCCTTTGTGACTCCGGTCACACAGAGGCATAAAATAATCCCTGTTCATTATCTATATGGAATGTGGAGCCTCTCAAAAAGTGAATTCTACTGTGCAAACTCCCTATCGGGTAGCCTACACAAACAATAATTTAGCAGAAGAGTAGAAATTTAAATCTGAGTTTTTTTTGAGTATAAATTAGGCATAAAACACAACCCCAGGGTAAAAACAATTGGGATCGTGGTAAAAGTGACTCCAAAATTATCCTTTGCGCCTTAGCCATGCCGAGGCTTGGTAAACTCCCTTAGCGTGAATCCCTAATAAACAACAATTTAGCAGAAGAGTGGAAATTTAGATCTGATTTTTTTGGTATCAATTAGGCATAAAATACGACCCCAGGGTAAAAACAATTGGGATCGTGGTAAAAGTACCTCAAAAATTATCCTTTGCGCCTTTGCGCCTTTGCGTGAACCCCTAATAAACAACAATTTAAGCAATAGAGTGGAAATTTAGATCTGATCTTTTTGGTATCAATTAGGGATAAAATACGACCCTAGGGTAAAAACAATTGGGACCGTGGTAAAAGTGCCTCAAAAATTATCCTTTGCGCCTTAGCGCCTTTGCGTGACCCCCTAATAAACAACAATTTAAGCAATAGAGTGGAAATTTAGATCTGATTTTTATTGAGTATAAATTAGGCATAAAATAC
>SKYC01000092.1 GCA_007128085.1 Saprospiraceae bacterium
AAGAAGGGAAAATATTCCACAAGCGTAGCCATAGCTACGTTGAGGAAAGATTTTTCCTAATGACGAAGATATTGGATTTTGCAGCCATTTGTAATAGAAAGAGGTTTTCGGAGTGGACTCATGAATAGGTTAGAAGCATGAAGAGTTTAAAAATCACCGCTTTTGGAGGAAATGAAGTTCTGGAATTACAGGAGTCTCCCATACCTCAGGTAAAAGGCAATCAGGTGCTGGTGAAAGTGGCCTGTGTAGGACTCAATCCCCTGGACTACAAAGTCCGGTCCGGAGAAATGAGGATGATCACGGGCAAAAAATTTCCTCTAAGCCCTGGTTATGAGTTTGCGGGAATCATTGCAGAGACCGGATCCGGTGCGCGTCACTTTCATTCTGGTCAGCGCGTTTTTGGTGGAACCGGTATAAAAGGTGGAGCCCTGAGCGAGTTTATTGTTGCTTCTGAATCTGATTTGGCAGCGGTTCCCGATGATCTTTCTCTGGTGGAAGCCTCCACATTGAGTGTGGCCGGACTCACCGCCTGGCAGTGCTTATTTGAGAAAGGTCATCTGGAGAAGGGGCAGCACATACTTCTCAACGGTGCGAGTGGGGGCGTGGGTAGCTATGCTACCTGTCTTGCGGCCCTGGCCGGTGCGAAGACCACTGCTTTCTGTTCTCATTTGAATGTGGATTACGTCAGAGAACTGGGCGCAGATCGCGTTTTCGATTACAAAGAGAAAAGGCCGGGCGATCTTTCGGAAAAATTCGACCTGATTTTTGACATTTCTTCAACAATGGATCTTGCGGAGGTCAGAGAGTGCCTGGGGCCATCGGGGATCTACGTGAATACCTTGCCTTCCCCAAAGCTGTTTTTACATCAGTTATGGACGTCCTGGCAGTCTAAAAAAATCAAAACTTACCTGTTGAAATTCCATCGACCGCAGGCCGAAATGCTGGCAAAAAAATTTGCTGAGAATCAGTGGCCTGTCCAGATAAATTCAGAGCACCGTCTCGAGGAAGCTGCTGAGGCCCTTTCACAATTGGAAAACGAGGGAGTGAGAGGAAAAATAGCGGTGATTCTCGACCCCAATCTCATCGAATAGATTGGTCGGTAATTTCTCAATAAAAAGCTTTAAATCAATTGATTGGGTCGGAGTTTTGAAGTGGAATTGAGCGGTAAAACGATCCATGTTTAAAAATTTATTTACCTGGGGGTACCAGATTTTTTAATATTTCGATAAAAACTGCTAATATTACGCCTTCTTATAAACCTCAATAAGCAAAGAAGTTATGACCAAACAAAAGAAATCCATGGTAGACCGGTTTTTGGACTGGATTGAAAAAGCGGGCAACAAACTGCCGGATCCCGCAATGCTCTTTTTGTTTCTGATGCTCATCGTATGGGCTTTTTCAGCTATTTTGGCGCCCTTTGATTTTGGAGAGGTGCATCCTCAGACGGGCGAAGATCTCCTGGTGCACAATCTGTTGACGGGAGAGAGCCTGGCCATATTCCTCGCTACCATGGTCAATGTTTTCGTAACCTTTGCTCCACTTGGAATTGTACTGGTGGCCATGCTCGGTGTGGGAGTGGCCGAACACTCTGGATTTATCAATGTGGGATTGAAAAAAATGCTGAGTTTTACCCCTCAGGCTTTGCTTACTCCCATGCTTATACTGGTAGCCATCGTCAGCCACACAGCCGCTGACGCCGGTTATGTCCTGGTCATTCCGCTCGGGGGCGTTATATTCTACGCTGCCGGCAGACATCCGCTCGCGGGCATTGCCGCGGCATTTGCGGGTGTGAGTGGTGGTTTTAGCGCCAACTTCGTGCCTTCGGGCATCGACCCACTTTTGATGAGTTTTACGCAGGAAGCCGCTCAGATTGTCAATACAGAAATGCAAATCAACCCGCTGAACAACTGGTTCTTTACCAGTATTTCCTCCATCCTTATCGTGGGAGTGGGATGGTACATTACCGATAAAATTGTAGAGCCCCGATTGAATGGGGTGAAGGTGGATGCCGATGAGGAGGATTTGCCGAAAATGGAGAAAGTAACACCAAAGGAAAACAGAGCTTTTAAATGGGGCTCAGTTGCGATGTTGGCCGGTGTGGTTGCTCTGGTTCTTTGGGCCATACCCGAAGGATCGTCCCTGAGGGATCCCAATCACGATGACCCGGCTGTCAGTTCGCTGGTTTCATTCGGGGCTCCGCTCATGCAGGCCATTGTTCCCCTCATATTTTTGATGTTTGTAATTCCGGGTGTGGTACACGGTTTTCTGTCCGGCACTTTTAAAAACAGCAAGGATATGGTCGACAGTATGACCAAAGCCATGAATAGCATGGCCTACTATATCGTAATGGCGTTTTTCTGTGCACTTTTTATCGATGCTTTTGCAAAATCCAATATCGGTTTGCTCATCGCTCTGAAAGGAGCCAACTTTCTTCAGGCTCTTGAATTGCCGGGACAGGTAACCATTATTGGTATCGTTGTCCTGACGGCTTTTGTCAACCTGTTGGTGGGTTCCGCCTCTGCAAAGTGGGCCCTCATCGCACCGATTTTTGTTCCCATGCTCATGCAATTGGGTATATCGCCGGATCTCACACAAGCGGCTTACAGGGTAGGAGACTCGGTGTCCAATATCGTCACTCCTCTTTTGCCTTACTTTCCACTGGTAGTGGTGTTTTGTCAGCGGTATGTGAAAAATACGGGTATCGGTACCCTGGTATCCATGATGATTCCCTACGCGATTATTTTTATGATCGCCTGGTCCATATTCCTGCTGATTTACTGGTGGATTGGAATTCCACTCGGGTTGCAGGCCAGCTTTACCTATCCGCCCACATAGGCCGGGTATGGGCAAGCATTGGATCGCAGCTCCGGTTTTGAGCTTCATTGGTAGAGAAAAAAGGCTATATGGACTTCCATTAAGCACAAATGTCGCCCCATCCATCAATTGGCTGGTTGGGGGATGAATTTGCGGGCGGGCAAAAGAACGACCGTCTTTCTATGTCAAGTCAACTGTAAATAATCCCACGGTTATTTTTGAATTTGTTTTTAGGTTACCGCTAAGGGGCGAAGGTCGCAAAGTGTTCGCAAAGAAAAAATGTTCACTACCGCGGTGAGTTCATCTTTCGCCCCCGATGGAATCCTGCATTACTGGAACAGCCAAGCTACTATTCCACCGGATAAACTTTCGACTTTGGATTTTGGACTTTCGACTTTCAGACTTTCGACTTTCGACTTTCAACTAATTCTGGCGACTGGTTACTTCCATCTTCCATCTCCCAACTTCCAACTTTTCCGACTTTGGACTTTCAACTTTCCGACTTTCAACTTTCCGACTTTCAACTTTCCGACTTTCGACTTTTAGACTTTCGACTTTCGACTTTGGACTTTCGACTTTGGACTTTCGACTTTGGACTTTCGACTTTCGACTTTCA
>SKYC01000209.1 GCA_007128085.1 Saprospiraceae bacterium
CGTTTTACCAGTTTAGAGATACCGGGACGGTATTTATTGAACAAATTGTTTTTAAGGACAACGGTTGCACGGATACCCTAAAAAGATTGATAGACATTGAGCCCATAGGTACTTTTTATCTGCCCAATGCTTTTACCCCGAATGGAGATGGATTGAACGACGAGTACAGAGGAGTGGGGGTTACAGATTTTATAAAGGATTTTTCGATGAGAATATACAGCAGGTGGGGAGATCTGGTGTTTGAAACCGATAGCCCACGGGAGGGGTGGAATGGCAGAAAGTTTTTTTCAGGGGGCGATCTGCCCGCCGGTGTTTACGTTTGCATCGTTGAGTACAGTGGTGCCAGGGGAGAAAGGAAGGTGCTTAAAGAGTTTGCCACTTTGATCAGATAGGATTTTACGGTGGCGCAAAATGCGATGAGATTTGAAGTGAAGCCCTTTGGCGTAAGTGTGCCTGGCCTCTGATTGGCCCAACTGAAATAGATAGAGAAAAAAGTGAGTTGATTCCCGAAATAATTTTATTTAATTGTTGGTATAAAGTAAAAAAGTAATACCTTTGCAGCCTAAAAATTACAACCAATGGATACGATTAGATATGTAAACGAGCAACTTGTTCAGGATAAGGGATGGCCTGACTTTAGACCTGGTGACAATGTGGTGGTCAGCTACCGCATCGTAGAGGGCGACAAAGAGAGAATTCAGGACTTCCGTGGAGATGTATTGAAAATCAGCGGTCATGGCATAAACAGGACTTTTATAGTCAGAAAGCTTTCCAGTGGGGTAGGGGTTGAAAGAATTTTTCCTCTCAATTCACCACATATTGCAGACATTAAAATCCTTAAGAGAGGTAAAGTGAGGAGAGCTAAATTGTTCTATCTCAGAAAACTCGTCGGTAAAAAAGCCAGAATTCGGGAAAAGACCCAACTTAGACCCACGGAGTAATTTACTGCCGATTTTAATTGGTAAAAAAGAATCAAAATATCAAAAGAGCTCAGACCACCTATGTTTGAGCTCTTTTTCTTTGGCAGATAATAAAAGGTTGGCAAAAAAAAGTCCGTACAACTACGGACTTTAAATATTCTCAAAAATTACATTGTCGGGTGGAATAACCTTTACCAAGTCATTTCATCCGAATCAGTAGGGTCACTTTTCTTCTCAGTGGATTCCGTGGTCGATGACTCTGTATTTTGATGGTCATTTTCATCTTCATCGTACCTTCTGTCGAATTCTTCATAGTCGTAATCCGGCATCAATTCTGTTTTAATGTGGTTGACCACATCTTCCAGACCCGCTACAAAGCGATTAAAATCTTCTTTGTAAAGGAAAATCTTATGTCGATCGTAACCTTCGCCATCAAACTTTCTTGTGCTCTCTGTCAGTGTGATGTAGAAGTCATCCCCCTTGGTCTTTCTAACATCAAAAAAATAAGTCCTTCTCTTACCGGCATTTACTTTATGGCTGTAAAATGCCTCATTTTTGTTTTGGTTGTCATCGTATCCCACGTCTCATCAATTTTATTACAAAAAATTTATCAATGCAAAAATAGCAATTCTGGTATCAAATAAAAGAAAATGTAATCAGGATTCTGTTTCAGCCAGTTTTTGTTGTTCGAACATATCGAAGTAACGCCCTTTTTTATCTAACAATTCTTCATGGGTTCCCCATTCTGCAATGCGACCATCTTCCATGACTATGACCCGGTCAAATTGCTTTAAAGCATCCAAACGGTGGGTAATCATAACCGTTGTTTTGTCTTTCAGTACAAAATTCAAATGGTAGATGATTTTTTGTTCTGTCTGGGCGTCGACCGCGGACAGGCAATCATCCAAAATAATAATGTCCGGTTTTTTTATAAAAGACCTGGCAATGGAAACTCGTTGCTTTTGTCCACCCGATAGAGTCACACCTCTTTCGCCTACTGTGGTTTTAAACCCTTTGGGCAGTTCCATAATGTCATCGTAAATAGCTGCCAGTCGCGCGTATTTCTCAACTTCTTCATCACTCGCATAGGGGTTGCCGAACTTAATGTTATTTTCAATGGTGTCTGAAAATAAAAACACATCTTGTTGGACATAAGCTATGGACTTTCTCAATTTGAAAAGGTCGTAATCCCGTATGTCCGTTCCGTTGATTTCAATCCGTCCTTCGGATGGATCAAAAATGCGCACGATCAAATCAGCGAGAGAAGTTTTTCCCGACCCCGTCTTTCCTACTATTCCCACTTTTTCGCCTTTTTCAATCCTCAGGTTGACGTTTTTTAATGCGCGAATTCCCGTATCGGGATAAGTCAGTGCAATATCGACAAATTCGATGCTGCCTTCCGCTTTTTTGTGCAATGTACCCTTATTGGTGACTTTTGGTTCGGTATCCATGAAGTGATTGATTCGCTCCATAGAGGCTTCTGCCTGTTGAACAATGGAGGCAATCCACCCAATGGCAGTTACCGGCCATGCCAACATATTGACGTAGATGACAAACTCCGCTATGTTACCCGGGGTTAGGTCGCCATTGATCATTTGAAGACCACCTACATATATAGTAATAATGGTGCTTGATCCAATGAGTAAGATCATGAGAGGAGAAAACAGGGCATTTACCTTGGCCAGAGATATGGACTTTTGGAGAAAAACATTGCTTTGACTATTGAAATAATTTACCATCTGAGGTTCCCGCACATAAGATTTTAAAACCCGGATGCCTGAATAAACTTCCTGGGCGACACTGTTGAGCTTCGATAACTGTCGTTGAATCTGTTCGCTTTTCTTATTGATAATATTGCTGACGTAATAAATGGAAACCGATAATAAAGGCAGCGGAAGTAAAACGTAAAATGTAAGGGTGGGGCTGACAGAAATCATCGCGTAGATAACAATGATAAATAGAGTGGACAGATTGATAAAGTAAAGCATGGCCGGTCCCAGGTAATTTCTTACCTTATTGAGATCTTCTGTGATCCGGGCCATGAGGTCACCCGTTTTGTTTTTCCGGTAAAAATTTTGATCCAACTCCTGGTATTTGTCGTACATTTCTTTTCTCAGGTCGTACTCAATCAGACGAGATGCTACGATTATGGTCTGGCGCATAAAGTACATAAAAATACCCATCGTAATGGCCAACAAGAGAACCAGGATTCCAAAAAACAGTAAAATCTGACCTATTTCCAGGTAGAGTTCCTCCCTGGAAGAGCTTCCTTCAAGGAGATTAAAAACCTTAATGTTTTCAAGTACAAGGTCGAGGGCCTCCCTAACCATCTGTGGTTGTAATACCCTGAAGTAATTGGAGAGTGCAACAAAAATTATTCCGAGGAGTAATTTCCATTTGTATTTGTACAAAAAACGATTGAGAGTAAATAGGTGCTGCAATGGAGGTGCTTTGTTAACTTTGAATCTGACCTTTTTAGAATAGGAGTATAACCTAAAAATGATGCATA
>SKYC01000201.1 GCA_007128085.1 Saprospiraceae bacterium
GACTGGTTTCCTATCCCGGTGGTAAAGTCAATAGGACTTGCTGATCTATAATAGCCTTAATCCTCATCTTTTATACAGCGGATCGAGGCTCCAATAGCACGATTTTGGGGAATTTCGTTCACATTATTGCTGTCAAAAGAGAGTAATATGGAGTTATTGCCAAACACAGTACTCGACCAATAGATGCCATTGGAATGAACAAGGCTAAGCGAGCCATTGGAATGACTTCTCAACCCCCCAACGGTCAATTTAAGGGTGGAGTCAAAAGCACCCGTGCTGTTTTGAGGATCAAAGTCATTGACTTCATCTGTCCATTCCTCCAATGTGGGAATACGCCATCCGGTTGGGCAAGGGTTGTTGGGGGCACCTTCAGTCTCCCATAAACCATCGTTTGGATCCTGATGCCAATCATATGGAGATTGTTGCATGTTGTAAATATACTTCCCGTCCCAGGGGCCACTTTCAAAAGCATCGGGCGGTAAATTTGCATTCATTCTGTCGGCATTGTAGCAATAAACTAAGCTACAGGAAGGTCCTATGTCGCGATCCTGATGGCCATCGTCTCCACGGCCCCATTGAAAAAGATCGCCATAAGCGCCCGGGTCATTGCTTTGAATAGCCACACGGCCTGAACCTAAGTTGCGATCCATCCAACAGCGGCCATTGCTTTCCACTGTGCCATAGGTGACCATGACTCCGTTGTACTCAAAGGTGACCTCATCACCACAATTGAATCCTGATTCAGGCTCCTCATCTTCCACCCACAATCCCGGTGCAAACAAGGTATAATCTACTCCATTGATGGTGGTATCTGTCTGAGCCAAAAGCACATTCGAAAACACAACCATACATAAACTACATAAAATTCTACTTACCATATCGACCAACATTGAATAAGTAAATAATAAAAAATCAAATAACTAAAGAATTCTCCCGGTAAAAAATGAACACAACTATAATCGTAATTGCAAATATAGTACCAAAAAATCTAAATAAAGAAACTAATAGCTCCTTTTTTTGATCTTTCAATTATTTAACGATATTAAAAAGCTAAATTTTATTTATTATAAAGCAACTTAAAATAAATACTCTTTAGCCTGTTTATCATCAGATTGTAAAATTATTCAGGGATTCGGCCGGACGCTTATTGCCTGTCCGAATCCCTCTGGTTCACCACATAAATGGAAGTTGATCTGCCCCCCACCAACGAACTCCCACCCCAACTCGATGTTCGTGGGGGCACGGTAAATTGGAGGCACAGAGTAAGATGAATTAATCCCTTCAAATACAAGGTGCGGAGAAATTTTTTATCATCCGGAGTTCTCTGTGTGCTTAGGGGCCTTATTGCCAGGGGATGGGAGCACATTTGAGCACCTGTGGTGAATTTTGTTTCTCGCAAAGGGAGTTTATCCCGTGGAATAAGGCGATGCCTTTCACGAAGTGAATTCCACCGGGTTTGCCACGCCTTGGCGTGGCTAAGACGCTTAGACTTTTTTGCTTCGCCAAACTAAAGCCATGTAAAACCAGTGGAATAGGCGAGCTCTTTTTTGAAAACCTCTTTATTCCCTGTTCCTCAGGTATGAGAATTTCACTGTGATCTCCGTTTCCCTCCCCAACGAGTTGGGGATTGGGGAGGAACAGGTGTGCCTGTTTGGTTCCTTTTTATTTCTCCCCTCAAACACATAGACACACGTGTCCCCCCACCAACCAGTTGGGGGATAGGTGGAGCTGCGATCTCGAACTGGCACCTGCCACTACCTAGGTGCCTATGTGGTTCCATCTAACCCGTTTTCTTAACACATAGACACATAGATTTACTCCGACCTGGCACTTATCGTAATCTTTGCGCATTCATATTCTATAATATTTGAATTCTCATAAATTTCATTATCTTTATTTTTACTGAAAATCATTGACGGATGACTTTAACAAAAAGAGATATTGATGATTTGAGTTATAAGATTATCGGGTGTGCAATTGAGGTACATAAAAACTTAGGTCCTGGTTTATTGGAAAGTGTATACGAAAAATGCCTTACGAAGGAGCTTATTATTTCAGGACTAAAATTACAAACACAACAAAAGGTTCCTATAAATTATAAGGGAGAATCTCTGCAGGCAGATTTGCGGTACGATATTTTAGTCGAAGACCTTATAATAGTTGAGCTAAAAGCTGCTGATGGTATTTTACCTATTCATGAGGCAGTCCTTTTATCTTATATGAAAATGCTGGAAAAGCCCAAGGGAATAATCATCAACTTTTATTGTACCAATATCTTTAAGTATGGTCAAAAAACGTTGGTAAATGAGTATTATCAGGATTTACCTAATGATTAATATATTTCCTCTAAGAAAGCATAGCCCAAACTTGAAAGTTGATATACAAGGTCACATTGAGAGCATTGGTCAGGTGCTTGTCGTTATCTATGTACCTATGTGGTTCCAACTAACTCTTTTTATTAACACATAGACACACGTGTCCCCAACTAGTTGGGGGATAGGTGGAGCTGCGATCTCGAACTGGCACCTGCCACTACCTATATGCCTATGTGGTTCCAACTAACTCTTTTTCTTAACACATAGACACAATATAGGTGGAGATGCGATCTGATATCTACCGATATCCATCCACCAACCCACCAATTAATTGTCGTACCCCCCCCAATGAATTGAGGGCACGGCAACTGGTTGTTGGGGGGGCACGGCGAGTTGGGGACACGTAGGCCTTGTGGTTTCTTTATACTACCCACAATCATTCCGCCTTAAAAAACCCCATTCTTTTCCAAGAACCTAAACGATTACTGCAAGGTGAACCGAACCGGAAGATTATATCGCACATTTACCTTCCTGCCGGCCTGCATGCCGGGTGTCCAGGATTCATCCATCTCATTCATTTTTTCAACCACCTTCAACGCCTGCTCTCCCAAACCGCCTCCGGGATCTCTCAAAATTTCCGCGTCCCTGATGGTTCCATTTCGATCCACGACAAAAGACACCACAACCACCCCCTCTATTCCGTTTGCTCTTGCTGCTGCAGTAAAGCGAACGTTCCGGTATATGTATTCCAGCAATTTTTGATCAGCACAGGCCTTCTTTTCTTCAGAAGTACCGGCCATTCCCTCGCATCCCGGAAACCTCGGCATTTGTTCTGCCGCGATCATTATATCGTCGGGGTCATCGCGATCCATTATGGGCGGTGGGGCTGGAGGTGGCAAAGAGTAATCGACGGGACTTTGGTCCGGCTGTTCATCATCGACCCGATGATCCAATAAATCCAGTTCAATAAACTCCTCTCTGCGGTCGATGGGCTCTAAATCCGGTTGCGGTTCAATGATTTCGCTGGGTGGCGGTGGCGGAGGGGGAGCAGGCGGACGGGTAATGGGAGGAACCACTTCCCCTTCTTCCTCTATCGATACAGTTTCTCTTTCC
>SKYC01000103.1 GCA_007128085.1 Saprospiraceae bacterium
CAAACTGGCCAATTTATCCAGAGGTGAATACCTGCTTTTTCTCGATTGTGACTCGGGCGTAACCAATGAAAAATTCCTTGAGAATTACCTCTTTTCACTGGGGCGTTTTCCGGTACTTTACGGTGGCAGGAAATACCCATCTAAAAAACCTGAAGCGGAGTATCTTCTTCATTGGTATTACGGGAAAGAGGTAGAATCTGCCCCCCTATCAAAGCGATTAAAATTTCCCTACTCTACATTTATGTCCAACAATTTCGCAGTAAAAAAAAGTGTCTATGAAGAATCTCCCATGGATGAAAATCTCAGAGAGTACGGTTATGAAGATTTTCTATGGGCTGAAAAGCTAAGAGAAAAGGGAATTGAGGTTGGACACCTGAACAATCCGGTCATCCACGAAGATCTCTGCAGCAATGAGGTTTTTTTAAAAAAAACGATTCAGGCACTTGACAATCTGGCCTACCTGGTATTAAGCGATAAACTGGGAGAAAAGGCTACTCCCCTGCTAAGGTGGCATCAGTTTTTAAAAAAATGGAGAATGACGAAATTTTTCACATTTTCCACCTCGCTTATTATAACTTCTATTGAAAAAAATCTTCACAGTCAGTCACCCAACCTCACTTTATTCAACCTTTGGAAACTGTATCAATACCATCTATTGTTTCTTAAAAGAAAAAAGGTCAATACCTGATCACCAGACCAATGGTAGGCAAGGGGTTGCCACTGCCGGTATCAATTTCTTTGAGAAGATACCTCTGTTGTTCAGGGGCATCCATGGGATTGATTATTTGTCCGGAACCAATGGGTTGGCCGTTTTCGTCCAGAGGTCTGTCTAAAATAAGTTCCGGATTACTCACAGATGAGCCGAGCACATTTTGTACATCCAGGTATAAATTAATGGACCATTTTTCAAAAAACCACTGCTTGTCCACTCTCAAATCAATGCGATTGAAAGAACTCCCCCGTCTACTGTTTATTCGTGAAAAATCGCGAAGACCTGCCCCCCTTCTGTCCCAATTGAGTACGAGGCCGGAATCATCGGAAAAGGGAGTCTCAGGCAAAGGGGATTGATACCTCCACTTCACTCCAATTTCCCAATTTTTTCCCAATTGCTTTCCCCCTGTCAAGCTAACGATATGGCGCGCTTCCCAGGCTGAGGGAAAATACCCCGAACCAGCTGCGGGGCTTGTAAACTCACTCCAACCCAAGGTATACGCAGCAATTCCATAAAACCCTTTGAACAATCGCTGTTGAAATAACAGTTCCAAACCATAAGACCTGCCGCGGGAATCCGGACTGGCAGGCTCATTACCGACCACCCCAAAGTCCCCACCAAAATTTGCCAGTGAAACCCCATCCCTCAACAAAAGGGGATAGTTCGCGTATTTTTTATAATACCCTTCAAGAGTAACTCGCGAACGCTCCCCTGTCAGGTATTCCAACCCCAGGGTGATATGACTGGCTCTTACGAAATCAATGTGATTTTCTCTATTCACCAGAACTCCATTCTCGCGGTAACCCAAAACAGTGTAGGGTGGCAATTGGTAGTAAATTCCGGCAGTGGCATTTAATGCAAAGTCCGGCCAGAAAAAATAAGACATTGCCACACGGGGCGAAAAGTATTTCAATGGATTGGAAAATTGATCGGAAAAGGAATTTCCATCAAACCGAAGGCCAAGGGAAGCGTTTATTTTCCCGTCCAGAAACTCTCTGCTCAATTGGCCAAATCCAAAGTACTTAAAAAAATCAATTTCAGAAGAAAAGTCCACCGTTTCCGGACCACTACTGGTAAATACCCTGTTAAAAGTAGCGTTACTGTACTTGATATACTCAAGTCCCGCACCATAAAGCCATTTAAAATGATCGGATCTGAAAGAGTGTTCAAATCTGAATTTATTCTCAATTTCCCGGGATTGGTAGTCCAATATGAGTTCATCGGGTTGATCAGTCAGGTTATTTCGGTATTTTGTCGCTTCATTGTTAAGCATGTTTCTGCTCAATACAAAAGTCATAAACCCATTGTCCCTGTAGTGTTTATAAACCAATCCATTGGTATATGTCCACTGGTCATTCACCGGTAGATTGTCCAATAAGAATTGCTTTTCCTCCGTATCATTGGCATCTAAGTTCAATTCAAATTGATCAATGGCTCCAATTCCGGAGAAATACAACTCATCTCCCGAGTCAAATCGATGTGTAATTTTAACTTGAAAATCATTGTATATGGGTAAAAAAGGCAATTCAAGCAGTTCAAATAAAAACTGGAGGTACGACCTTCTGGCCGAAACAATAAAAGACGTATTTTCAGATAGTGGCCCCTCCAGTGAAACCCCTAAGTCGGTGGCGCCTATAGTCATCTGCCCTCCCAGCCTGTCTTTCCTGCCATTCTGAAGCCTGAATCCAAAGACAGAACTCAATGCATTGCCCCTGTTTGCGGGAAAAGCACCGGAATAAAAATCCACTTCTCTAATAAAATCTATATTGATTATGCTTGCCGGCCCGCCGGTTGCTCCCTGGGTAGCAAAATGATTGATGTTTGGGACCTCTATATCATCGAGATAAAATCTGTTTTCATTCGGGGCCCCTCCTCTAATGATGAGGTCATTTCTGAAAGTTGAAGGTGCCGTAACACCGGGAAAGGATTGTATAACCCTGGAAATATCCCGGTTCCCACCGGGGTTTCTCTTAATTTCGGCCACCCCAACATTTCTCAATGAAAGTGGGCTTTCTTCTGTCCTTCGGAAGGGCGAAGCCTGCACCACCACCTCCTCAATATCCTGTCCGGATGGTTCCAATTCAATGACAAGCTCAAGTGGCCGGTTAGAAGAAACCAGTTGTTCTGAGATCAACTTGGTCCGATACCCTACATATGATATCCTAATATCATATGTTCCGGGCGGCAAGACTGAAATTTTAAAATTCCCATCCAGATCGGTTGCCACACCCGTCTCGGAGGGAGTTACAAAAACATTAGCAAAAGCCACCGGGTTTCTGTCCTTAGCGTCAATGACTTTTCCGGAAATGATTCCGCTTTGTGCATTTCCGAACTGAATCAGACCGAGGAGTGCCACAATCACACCCGGCAGCATCCCTTTAAAAATCAGACTTTTAACAAAATGGCATCTACCCCTCAGAAAACCCAATAAACTCATCTAAAATAAAAGTTTGACAACAATTGAATGGATTACAAAGGAGCTAAACCCCAACCAGCTACTATTTGTTTACAAAAAGTGATTCTCCTCTAAACTCAGTGAATTTTGATTTCAAAATTTCCAACACCCAAAACCTATATTCTAAATCTACAGCTAATGAATATCGGACAAAAAATACAGTTATGGGCTTGGGTTCCTGAACAAATGTTTCGAAAAAGGGCATTTTTTCATCTGTTCTATCTAAGCAGAGTCACATCGCCTTTCAACATGAC
>SKYC01000245.1 GCA_007128085.1 Saprospiraceae bacterium
GGTTTGAAGGGGATTATCAGAAAAAGACAAAAACCACGTTTCTCTCCTATAATTACGTTTCTATTAATGAAAAAAAATATTTTCACCTGGATCAGAGGTTATAACTCGTGGGATAATGCACAAAATTCAGAACTGTACCCGACTTCTACAAGCTCTATAATGAACCCTAATTTTTTACTTTCAAATTCAGGAAATCCAAAGGTGTCATTACTGCGATAATAGAATTTCTGTAATCTTTTGTATTTCGGGTGATGATAGCCTCTAACCCTTTAATTCTCATGGCTGAAGAATATTGAATTGAATCCTCAAAATCTTTAAAATCATTTTTTAAAGCCTGTGTGATTTCTTTTTTTGTAGTGCCGACAATTTTAGTCATCTCAATCAGGGTTTCAATAACCTCAATGGCTCTTCCGGGCCCTAAAAACTTCCTAACTATATAGTAAATATTATTAATACTAACTGCTGATGCATATAAGACAACAATGCCCTTTTCATTCAATTCAAAAAGTTCACTTGCCGGGTTTGCGTGTGGACCTCTATCTGTAAAATAGTCAATGACTACATCTGAATCTATAAATAATTTAAATGCCATATTTTTTAGATAACTCTTCGGTTAATATCTCTTTATAGTCTATGTCTTTGTCGGTCTTAATTATTCCTCTCAGTTTTCTAACTTTAGGTGACAGCTGCCTCTCTTTAATTTTTCTTCTCCCTGTAGTAACTAGTTTGAGGTAGTTTTCAACCATTTCAGAAAGGCTTTGTCCTTTTTCCCTGGCATATCCTTTTGCATTTTCAATAACCTCCTTTTCAATCGTCAATGTCAGTTTGGTATTCATTGCTGTATTTTTATTAAACAAATATACGTGTTTATTTTTATTTTTAAGCACGTATACACGATGATAAAATCGCGTTGTAGTTTTGGAAACCTGAGTGTTTATTACGGTTTGAATATCTGGTCAAAAAATGCTTCAAATTTGTACAGGCCGGGTTCGAGTTCCGGACTGTCGAGTAATTTTTCCGCTGTCCAAAGGGCTCCTTCAGCGAAGAGCTTCCGATCGTGCGCCCGGTGACGGACGGAAATGGATTCGAATGGCGTCTCTAAAAGCAATTCGTGAATTCCCTTTACATCCCCAATCCGCTCCGAGGTGATTTCTGCATCGCGGCCCAGCCATTCTTTCCACGAAAGGGCAGTTCCGCTCGGTGCGTCCTTTTTGTGGATGTGGTGGACCTCGTGAATACTAAATTTTGGCTGCTCAAGCAACTCGGCTCCCCTGCCGAGGATTTCAATGGCTTGGCGAACGAGATTCATCCCCAGACTGAAATTGGTGCCGATGACCCAGTGAGTCCCCGCCTTTTTGACTTTTTCATCCAAATCATCGGGCCAGACATACCCTGTCGTGCCCCAAACAGCGGGAATTCCGGCAGTGAGGAGAGGAGAAATCAACGCTCCTGCTGCCTCTCCCGGAACGAACACAATGGCTGCATCCAGTTTTTTCAAATCCTCTGCAGTGGGCTTCTTTTTACTGTCGTAAGCCACGCCATTATCTCCCAGGAGTTGCAGTACCGCGCCCCCTGTTTTACCGGTACCTATTACAGCTATCTTCATTGTTTACCTTTCATTTTTTCGGTCTTCCGCAATAAATTTGCGGTGTAAAATTTTTACGGCTTCATCCACTCGGTCTTCATCGACCAGGAAACAGAGGTTGTGCGAACTCGCGCCGTGGCAGATCATTCGTATATTAAAATCACTCAGCGCTCCGAATACAAGCCCGCTGATTCCCGAACTGGTGTGCAGTTTGTTTCCCACCAATGCGATCAAGGCCAGGTCTCGGTCTACACTCACCTTGCTGAAAGATCGCAATTCCTCCAGCACTTTTGGCGTCAGCCGATGCTGATTGTCCGATTGAATCCCGGTATCCAGGGTAAGAGACACGTTTACCTCGCTGGTGGTAACCAAATCGACACTGATTTTATGCTTGGCCAGAATTTCAAAAATTCTCGCCAGGAAACCAAATCGGTGCAACATATCCAGGCTGTGAATCGTCAAAAGCGTTTGCTTCCGTCTCAGACTAATCGCACGGATCACCGGGTTTTCCGATGTCTTTTCCAGAATACGGGTACCCCCTTTTTCCGGTTCTGAAGTCGAACCTACAAAAACTTCTGTTTTTTTCCTAATGGCTGACTTCAAGGTGGCCGGATGCAGTACTTTAGCGCCAAAAATAGCCAGCTCCGCCGCCTCGTTAAAAGTCATTTCCGCAATGGGCCTGGCCTCCTTCACAATGCGGGGATCCGTACTGTAAATCCCCCTGACATCTGTCCAGATTTCCAATACAGCCGCACCGACCGCTTCTGCAAACAAAGCGGCCGAGTAATCACTACCACCGCGACCCAGTGTAGTCGTCTTTCCGTCAATGGTAGAACCGATGAAACCCTGTGACACCACCCTACCCCTTTTGACCATTGGAATTAATTGTTTTTTTGCCCGTTTGGCTATTTCAATGATTTGGGGTTCGGCACTACCAAAAAAATCGTCCGTTAGCATGACTTCTCTTACGTCCATCCACGTAACATCGCTGGTTAATTCATTCAGCACCTCTGCAAAAACGGTGGACGACAGTCGCTCTCCGAATGACAAAATCAAGTCTCTGTCGGCCATAGAGCCCGATTCTAACTGTTCCACCGCCTCTTTCAGTTCTTTTAATAAATTCCGAATGGCTGGAATGACCTGATCCTTGTTTTTCAATTCAGCGGCCATGCCGAGGTGTCTGTTTTTTATCTCTTCCAACAGCCGTTCCTTTTCACCCTCAGGCAGAGGTGTACAAAGCGAGGTGAGTTGATTGGTAGTGCCGGAAGTTGCACTGACGATGACGATTCTCTTGCCGGGATGTAAAGCCACAATCTCCGCACATTTTCTCATCATGGGAATATTTGCCATGCTGGTTCCCCCGAATTTGGTCACGATTATTGATTCAGACATGAATGTGTTGCACATTGAGTAATTAAAAAATCAGCCCCAGGATCTATACCGGGCTTTGTGTAAATAACATACTCCTCAAGGAAAAAATTGACTCCCTGCTTCAATTCTCTATTTTCTCTGCGGTGATGCTATGAACTTAGCATCCGGGAGAACACTTTTCAGCTTTTTTCCCCCATCAAAAAATGCCCTGTTTCCGGCAAATCGCCCCGCATTCTTTAAAAAATTCAAAGATATAAACAAAATCAGAATAGACCCGAGCCCCGAAGGGCGATATTGAGAAAGCGTACAGGGACTAAGAAAAAGCGTTTTTTTGTGGATCCCCTGGAAAATAAAACCCCTTGGATATAAGGCGGTTCAATCTCCTTTTTAGATATATTTATTGAAACCGGAGAAAACCCTACCCCATATTTTATATTTTTACTTTCTTTGATGTACCA
>SKYC01000416.1 GCA_007128085.1 Saprospiraceae bacterium
CTTTTTAACCGACTGGCAAACACTCGATTACTTACATCGTTCGTCTGCTGTCTGTATAAAAAGGGCTGCAAAGATAAAAACTTTCCGGAAATATTTAGCAATTACCAAAATAAAAATGTGGGATAAACCGGTCTTAAAAAGGCTGACCTCAATCAGACTTTGGCCCGAATAAACTCAATGGAGTGCCGGTTGAATAGTTCGGGCTGATCTACATTACATACGTGTCCGCTATCGGGAATGATATGCAAGAGGGCATTGGTGTGTTTTTGAACGAGTAATCGCACCGATGGGAGAAACATATAATCCTCATCCCCCATCAGATACAAGACAGGTATGGGCAGCTCTTGCTCCCTGAAATTGCGCATGATGGGGTGAATGTTGGTGGTAATGCGGATCCAGCGCATAAATTCTTTCTGGTACAGCTTTTTGGCCTCCCTGATAAAAAGGTTTCTGGATTCCGAATGCCTTTTTCTGGGCAGCAGTATCCAGGCGTAAATCCTGTAAATCCACATATAGGGAACAAAACTCTTTATCTTCCGGGCCAGCCACAGCAGTAATTTCGACCGCGTATTGAAACGGATAATGGCTCCTCCCATTACCATGGAGGCCACTCTTTCCGGGTAGAGTTCACCGAGAACCCGGATAATGATGGTTCCGAGTGAAATTCCAACAAAGTGGGCTTTTTCAATTCCCCGATAATCCAACACATCGATGATGTCCTTGCTGATTTCCTCAAAAGTGTATCGCTTTTTGTTTTTCCACTCCTGAAATAAGTTGGCCGATCTGCCATGCCCCCTGAGGTCGACCAAAACCACATTAAAATTCCTTTTGTACTCCCTTATTTGCTTAAACCAAATGGCCGAACTGCCACCCGCTCCGTGAATCAGTACCACCCAGGGAAAATCATTTCCCTTGAAATAAACTTTGTGGTACAGTACTTTCGGATTCGTTGGACTCATCGGCGACATAATTTGGTGCGAAGATATACAGAATTAAGCGATAGAAAATGTTTTTTATTTCAGAGACTATAAACGCAATTGGTAACCATTGGTTTTCAGCCATCGGTTTCGCTCTGAATAATCGGGGCAGGATCGCCTCACCAGTCTCCAGAAATCTGCGGAGTGATTGGGGTAAATAAAATGACACAATTCGTGAATAATCACTGCGTCCAATATTTTTTCGGGCGCGAGTAACAAGCGGGTGTTGATGGTAATTTTCTCCCCGCGGGTATGACAGGATCCCCACCGGCTGCTCATGTATTTTAAGCGGCATTCCTCCGGTCGGGGCAATTGGTGTTTCCCCGCTGTTTCGACGGCTCTGAGACAAATAATCTCCTCGTAATGGTCGGCCATGGCCTTTCTGACCAATTTGGACAGCTTGTCGCTTGGGCTTCCATTTTCCGGAGCCAGGCTGGCCGAGACAAGCAGAGAGTTTTCTTCATCCCCCGCTTTTATTTTCAGTTGTGGCCGTGAGAATTCATCCGAATAAATCAGCTTCCATTTACGATCGAAACAATTGATCAGATCTCCATCGCGATAGACATGGGGCTTAAAAGTTTCAATTACTTTCGGCTTTTTCACCAGTACACTCTGAGCCCAGTCCAGACCGCGGTTGAAGGTCTCTTCTCTCTGGCTGTTACTGAGTTGCCGTGGAATTCTGAATATAAAATGTTTTCGACCCAGGGCATAACGGGTATTCCTTCTGTACTCGACGTACACCTTTACGGGAATTTTACAGTCCCTGTGGTCAAAGTAATGAAGCTGGGAAGTAGCAGGCATACCGTAGTTACGCAATGGCCCTGTTCAATCGGATAATTCGCAACCTGTCGAAGAGCAAAATAAATGGGTAAATGGGATCAAATTCAAACCACTTTACTCCAAAGTTAGGTCTTGAAGCATGTTTGTGGTGATTGTTGTGAAACCCTTCACCCAACATTAAAATATCCAGGGGCATCAGATTTTTTGAGGTATCGCTCACCTCGAAGTTGGTATAACCGTATTTGTGGGCAAACCAGTTGATGATCACTCCGTGAAAAGGACCCATGACCGCGTGAATCGGCACCAGCAAAAACATCCACCAGTGAGTGGCAAATGCGAGGTACAGCAGTACATAGATAAATACCCAAGCTGCCCTGGTAGCCGTGTGAGAAGCAAAGCTATCAAATGCGTGCCACTCAGGTACGTTCTTTTTGAATTTTTCGTCTATTTCAACTTTTCCTTTGAATATCTGATCGTAAACGACTTTCGTCCTCCACATCATACTGAAAAAATTGGAGTCGTACTTGGGCGAGTGCACATCTTTTTCAGTATCTGCATAGGCGTGGTGCATCCGGTGCATTATTCCGTAAGCATAGGGGCTCAAATAAGAGGATCCCTGAAAGATAAAGGAGATAATAAAAAAGAACTTTTCCCAAAATCTCGTCATTTTAAACTGAAGGTGTGCTGAATACCTGTGGTGAAAGAAAGATTGGGTAAAAAGTGATAAATACCAGTGTGCTGCAAAAATAAACAAAACGACCATAAGTACTTGACTATAAAAGTAAACTATAAAATTAAATGAATCTGAACAGCTGTTGTTCAGTGGCGCAAAGATAACAATAATTTTCAAATAAAATTGTTCGATGAAGGCTGACTTCGCTCACGAAATGACAATTCTATGATGCCCGGCGCTTTTTGTGGACGGCGTGAAAAAAGTTGCCTTGGCAATGGTATTAACCGTGAAACTCCGTCTCTGCTTGTAATTCATGTCAAGTTCAATGGAGGATGTCTGATAGCACAATTTTGTCGACTGCTGTTTGGTAGTTTTTGAAATTAGTTCTAAATTTGATTTCTCAATTCAAAAAGGGGTGTTTATGGAAAGGTTATGGAACAATACTCAACCGGTAGAAACTGAAGAAGTTGTTTTAGAGGAGATTACCGATTCCGGAAGTCTAGCCGAGTTGATCGTTTACAACGACGACATCAATACCTTTGACTGGGTCATCAAATGCCTGGTAGAAATTTTAAAGCACAGTTCGGAGCAGGCAGAACAATTGTCCCTGATCATTCACTATAAGGGCAAGGCCACGGTGAAAACCGCGACAATGGAGGTTTTAAGACCCCTTCGAAACGCACTGGTTGACAGGGGCTTGTCGGCAGTAATTGAGTCCTTTCAGGATTGATCGCTTTCCCACATCCACTCACAGCTCATCCGGATGGCATATTGGCCATGGGGGGAGATTTGAGTCCACAGCGACTGGAACTGGCCTACACCTTCGGTATTTTTCCCTGGTTTTCTGAGGGTGAAACTGTACTCTGGTGGTTTCCCGATCCCCGCATGGTATTGTTTCCCGGTGAAATCAAGGTGTCCAAAAGCATGCGTTCCTACTTCAATCAAAAAAAATACCGCTGCACCTTCAATAA
>SKYC01000386.1 GCA_007128085.1 Saprospiraceae bacterium
CAGAGGAAGCACATCTCTCTGGTTTTTGGCAAAATATGAGATAAAAAGTGATATAGCGCCTTTTCCCGCCAATCTCTTTATCCACAGATGCGCCTCCGATATTCCTATTTTCATGATCCTTCTATTGGCAAGATACAATAAATCGACAAGCACCACCAGTATAATCAGTGCCAGAACAATCGGATTCTCCCAGAACCACCGAGTCAGTGATGGCAGCGCATAAAAAAATACCAAAAAATATATAAATACGTCCCTCCAGGAAGGAAAGGGCACTTTTACCCATTGAACAGGAGAGCTATCCCGGGCCTCGGGAAGTTTCGTTATTGGTAAAGCCTTTCCGGTAGGGATTTCTTTATTCTGCAATCTTGCGCTGAGTGCCATCCTGAGTGCAGTGAGGTCTCGATACTGATCGTCGTAAAGGTAAATTCGACGACCATTTTTAAAATCCATGATGATTCCGTCATTCCCTCCAAAAATATTCAAATCTCTGTTGTAGAGGAGCGCGGTCAGGTCGATTTTTTTAATTTGATCGAGTGGGTACTTCTCTTTTTCGTTAAAAATTATACGATCCCCTTCCAGTTTTACGGCGGGACTCCTATTGATGGAGTTGAACCATATCCCTCCCGGAAGAACTGTGAGCAATATGCCCATCAGTACCCAAAAATACAGGACGATTCCCCCATCTGAGAAAATCTCATGAAAGGCCAAATACCAGAAATACAAACCGAGGAGAAACAATGCAGGGAGTACCGCCCCGACAACGAAAAAGTATTTAATAGGGTGTCGTTGTATCGATATTACATCCATCCTACCGTATTTTTTTCGGCAAGATACTGGTTTTTTTTAAAAAATTGCAGGACGTTCACTGACTTGAACAGTTTTAAATCTGAAAATATGAGAGAGTGCCAGGATGGGTGTAATACCTTTTGTTTTCCCTTGGGGTGAATCAATCCTCCTCCCTGGGCGGTTCCATGGCTTTCTCATCGAGGTTGAGAAACTTGGCGGCATCGCTCATCATGGTGTTGATCAGGCCGCTCTTCAGGCTGTTCCACCAGTAATTAAAGATGAATCGATCCTTGCGCCTTTCGAATTCTATCCGGCCCTGGCGATAGTTGCGTTTGTCTTTTAAATTGTTTTTTCGAATGGCCAGGCCCAAAGCCTTGTTTGAAACAAACGATTTCAATCCTGATTCTTCGGTATTGGTGAACTCAAACTTCATATTTTCATATTCAAAATCCACCCATCCGGAGGAGCGGTCTTCGTCGGCCTGAAAATCCAGATCAATGCCTTTGAATTGACCCTCTTGGATTTCAATGGGCAGGACACCACCAATCATTTGATTCAGTATATGGGCCTCAAAAGGGGCGACCTCTGCCGTCATTTCGAAGAAGTCGGCCTCACTGGTTAAATCGAACAATACCTTGGCGGAGATTGTGGCTTCACCCATTAAGCGAGCCCGGACGTCCAGAGTAAAAATGGGATCTGCAGACAGTTTTTCGGGATGGTTGGTCAGATTGTATCCGGAGGCATATAGATTTTCAAAATTGAGTTTTCCCGGCTGATCTGAAAATTCTGTTTTTTCGTAGTAGTGGACCCTGCTGCTTCTAATAAAAAGGGTGTCCACGCCTACGTCCGCATTTAATTTTCTCAGGAGGGAGGCGACCAAAGGTTTGTGTTCGAAGGGCGGTTCGGGCAGTGTTTTGTCGCGGTATACCTCGATGTCGGCGCCTTCTATTTCAACGGAAGAAGCGCGAAACCGGCGGTTTTTGATAAATTGGAGGTAGTCAAAGTTATAAATCCGGACGTTCTTGAATTTTGCATTTAACCAGTCGACATGATGGGGATTGACGGCCTTGTAATCTTCTTTTGGATAGGGCGAACGAATGCTCAGTCCCGATAGTTCGAGGTTGTTGCCGTTAAAAAATCGATAGTTGTCGAAACGAACCTCCATATTGATGAGGTCTGAAACTTCCTCGGAGGAAACCTGAATGATTTTGTCTTTTACAGGGTATTGATAGAAGTAATACAATCCGACAAGGGAGAGTAGCAGGGCAATGGCTACCAGTAAAATTATTTTTCGTTTCAAGCTTTAAGGTGTTTGCTTAGGCTGAATTTTGAGCAGCCACTGAAACTCACAATATTTATACAAGTATAAGCAATTTTATTGCCATTTTATTATACCCGGGGGAAGTTATTGTGACTGAGCACTTGACATTGATTCAGATTCATGGAATGAACCCGCATTACTTTTGAAGGAGAAAAGTGGTGGGCACTCAGTTCTCGAAGGGGATTTAGGTTTCTGATAAATGAAGTTGAACTGAATCAGGCCGATTGATTTTCAATGGGGGTTTCTGTTTCAAATAAAATGCCTTTTTCTCTGCAGGATTCTTCCAGCGCTTCCCACTCTCTTTTTTTCAAAATTCCTGAAGGGTAGTACAACAGGCTGTGATCTTTGAAAACGACGACAAGCTGTTGGTAGGCCCCTTTCTTTACCAGTACCATTTTTTGAATATCCTTCAGATAGATGGCTTTATTGGCCGCCCTTTTCAGTGGGTTTTTAACTCTGAAATGATTGTCGGACAAACCGAAATAATGGGTTCTGTTAATCAGCATCAAATAGAGAAATACCGGGATGGAGAAAAAGATAAAAGACAAGAGTCCCACTCCACTCAGAAAGTACTGGTAGACCGCTATGCCGACCATGAAGAGCAGTATGCCTATGGTGCTGAGTTCCCTGCTTTTTAACAGGGGGCGCCTGAACCACCGGTAGTCTTCACTTTTTACTTCTGAATCCGGAGGCGGTTCAATAGTACCCTGAAAATGCGTCTGTTTCTGCTCGAGAACGACTTGGAGATAAGTTTGTAATTCGGGGAGGTTTTCATAGTAAACATCGTAGAGTCGTTTTACTTTATTGTTGTTGAACACCAATCGAAGACCCATTTCTTTTTCAAAAATATGGAGACTCGGAGCGGGCAGTAATTGGTCCAATTCCAGATGCTTAATGTCGTCCAGTTTGTACTTTTCTCTGTTGTTGAACAGGATGTGATCGCCGCTGATCCGAATGTGGGGAGCGAGTTTGAAAAAATGGTAAATCAAATACACCGCCCCAGCACAAAGAACTATTCCCAATATTAACCAAATGTTTGAGATGGGAGCATAAATGCCCTCCCTCAAATCGCGAACCAGGAGATAAAAGAAATAAATTCCCAGAAGTCCGAGCAGGGGAAAGAAGAAGTATGCAATCACCTTAAAATGAAATGTGTGCCTTTTGATATTTAAATCTTCCATTGGAAAAAGTTAAATGAGGCCCAAAGATAATCGCTTTTGTGGGAGGCGTCAACTTCCGGGCTTTCCAACTACCTTTTGAGAATCCGTTTGATTCATTGTGG
>SKYC01000220.1 GCA_007128085.1 Saprospiraceae bacterium
GACTTGCAGCGCTTCACCTCCCCGGAAGTATTTGTAACCGAAAAAGTCGGATGAATGCGCTTCGGAAAGAGGAATGGCCAGGGACCTTTTCATGCTGTCTCCGACCGCATTGGCTACCTCCATTTTTAGTGGCATTCCCGCAGAACCGATGTTGAGATTGCCGACATAAACGGCCAGCCGGTTGAATACCTCATCGTTGAATTCATTGACAGAGGAAAGGGGGACGGACCACCAATCTGAATGAATTAAATGATATCCGGGTAAGTGGACGCGGCGAATTTCAAAACCGTCAAAAACATTGGTGGGAAACTGAGTTTGTAAATAATTTTCCAGGCGTTCAAATGCACTTTTGTGCTCGGCTTTTCCCCTCTCGGGTCTACCGTATAAAAAAGCAGTGATATTGTGCGGGAATTGAATGATTTGTTGCTTTTTCCATTCAATGACGACGGTTGATCCGGTTTTGGATTGGATGCTGAAAAAGTGATTGTAAGCTCGGTACCTGTTGTTGGGGTATTCGGCCCTCAAATGAACCTCTTCCAAAGGGCGAATGGATCTGATTTTAACTGTTGCTGGATACTTGTTTTTTAAATACACCATCTCGGTACCTACGATGCCGTCGATGCCCGAAATCTGGGGAGTGCCATCCAGTTTATCCGGGGTGGGAATAAACCAGTGGGTGTATGTTTCCATGTTGCTGAGGACTCCAAAGGCGGCTCCCTGGGACATTCTCAGCTCTATATGGTAGCGGCTCTCAAATTTATTGGGAATCAAAATTCCGGCGATCAATGCCAGGGCTGCAAGTATTAATATAGCTGTGATTGTCTTTTTCATAAGTTTCAATTTTCACTTTACTTACGGGAATTTCGCTTTGTACTCGCTCAAGCTGAGGAAACCCTTATTGGCTACCGATAAAAATACCTGGTCAGGGGATAGAGTAATGCAGTCATTCAAGGGCATCATTGCATTGACCAGATTGATTTGTTCCGCATGAACCAAGTGTTCCCTTCCCAGTGCCGCCGTCTTTACAACGCCATCCTCCAGTAATTTCTTTCGCCTGACGCCTTTTAATAAAGGGTATTCTGGAGTCATCCACTGATTTTTTGACTTGAGAACTATATTGCTGTAAGTGGCATCGGTTAGTTTTCCATTTTGCAGGATAATGAGGTCATCAAAGTCCGGGTATCTTTTTCGCAATTCAAGAAAGGCCTTACGGTTGCTGTATTTGAAGGGGTATTTGATATCAGCTGCTTCTATTGCAAGTACGGCCTTGGGTTCGGCCTTTTTATATGGGATCCATTCGATGGATGTGACCTTGTAGTCATACAAAATGCGCAATTTTACTTTTTTATTTTTCCTCATATCGTCAGGAGGCACTAAATCCGGTAGGTCTAACCTTCGGCTGGTATTGAGCACTTCCCTCCTGGTTTGGATCATTCGGTCCACATGCAAAGAGAGCAAAGGGAGGCTTTCGTTTTGGTAAAGGATGGATTCAATAAATCGGGACATAAATTTTATCGATTAATTCGCGATACTCATTTTCAGCAGTGCTGTTAAAGGTAATACCGCCCCCACTTTTATAATAATACGCCGCATTTCTTTTTTCTATGAAACGAATGAGAACTGCGCTGTCCAGAGTACCTTTGGAGTAAACGCCGGTTATTCCCGTGTAAAAACCCCTGGAAAAATTTTCCACCTTAGAAAGGATTTCTACCGTCTTTTTTTTTGGTGCACCGGTGATACTCCCGGCAGGCAGCATGGAAAACAGGATCTCTCCGATTTGATCTTCAAAGTTTTCCGGCAGTGTCCCCTCAATTTCAGAACTGGTTTGATAAAGAGATTTTTTTCCGGATTTTATTTTTTGCAGGTACCGAAACTTATTGACCCGGACATTGGATGCAAAGATGGACAGATCGTTTCTAAGTAAATCAACAATGGTGTAATGCTCGGCTAATTCCTTTTCGTCTGATAGCAAAGTTTCTTCAGCGTTTTTGAGGTCTGCATTGATTGTGCCCTTCATCGGGTATGTGTAAATTCGGTTGTTTTTAATTTTAACAAAGGACTCTGGCGAGAAAACTAAAAAATCATCTTTGAACAACAGGCAATAGGGACTTTTGACTCTTTTAAACAGCTGTGGAAGAGAAATGGAGTTGAGGATTTTACTTTCAAAGCAGAGGTTAATCAGGTAGGTATTCCCCATTTTGATTTCCCTTTGCACTTGATGAAACGCAGCTTTGTAAACGCTGTAGGCGGGGGGAACAGCCTCTAAGTTCGATTCTTGAAGTCCTGGCTGCATTGCCAAACTTTTTCCATTAAAAGAGCTGCAGTTGTCACCGCATGGGAATCGGTAAAAAATATCTAAATCCGCTGCTTCTTCCGGTCGACAGACGAGGCACTTATCCATCTCATAATTGATTAAAAAAAAGAAATCCCGCTGCTGTTGCGCGAGCTGGTTCATTTTCTTTATGGCAGTTGATTTGTTTGTAAAGTGTACCATGAATAAACTGAAATCTGAAAACGATTCAAAAGTAAGCAAATTTTAATGTCTTGTTGGGGTTGGTTGAGCCTCCTTTTTTCTCTAAAAAAAAATGGTAAATTTATTTCTGTAAAAACACATAAGTAATTGAGTAAATAATATTATTTTTAGCGGCCAATAACTTTGGCAGATTCCGAGCATTTTCTGTCAATGATTGACATGTAAAAAAGTGTTGGATGGAAGAGGGAAAGACTAGAGAAAGTAGGTCCTAATAAGATTATAAAATGTAGATTTAACAAAAATAATTCCCATTTATGAAAACCAAGTGCGGGGGTTATCAATTATAACAGTATAGATCTTAGAATTTACCTTTATTTTTTAACCACAAAACCATTAAAGCATGATGAAGTATTTTTACACTACATTAATTGCTGTACTATTCAGTACATCAATGTTTGGCCAGTCCGTTATGGATATCATTTCGACCAGCCCTGTTCACACCACCCTGACTGAGGCCCTTGAGGCAGCAGACTTAGATGCGACTCTTGACGAGGAAGACGGACCATTTACCGTTTTTGCACCCACTGATGACGCCTTTGACCAATTGGATTCGGCCGTTTTAGCTGATTTGCTGGCCAATCCGGGGGGATTGCTCACAGATATTTTACTCTATCACGTCGTTGAAGACGAACTCGCTTCAACGGATCTGACCGATTCGATGACCTTAGTGACTATGGAGGGCAATACCGTATTGGTAACCATAGACACCACCAGTATTTTTATTAACGATGCGGAGATTGTTACTGCTGACCTTATGGCAGAAAACGGAATTGTACATGTAATTGACGTTGTGCTCATGCCTCCACCTTCACCGGTTGTAACTGTAGCTGACGTTATAGAGGGATCACCCGATCA
>SKYC01000230.1 GCA_007128085.1 Saprospiraceae bacterium
CAGGACATCAACCGTCCCATAGGTTCGTTTATTTTCCTGGGACCCACCGGAGTCGGCAAAACGGAATTGGCAAAATCTCTGGCCTATGTTTTGTTCGACGATGAAAAAGCGGTCATAAGACTCGACATGAGTGAGTTTCAAGAAAGACATGCCGTATCCCGTTTAATCGGGGCACCTCCGGGATATGTGGGTTACGATGAAGGCGGACAACTCACTGAGGCCGTCAGGCGAAGACCCTACAGTATTGTGCTTTTGGATGAAATTGAAAAAGCGCATCCGGACACTTTTAATATTCTGTTACAGGTTCTAGACGACGGGAGACTGACCGACAACAAAGGACGCGTGGCCGACTTCAGAAATAGTATCATTATAATGACTTCAAATCTGGGTTCGGACATTATTTTAGACAACTTCGAAGATCTCACTGTGGCGGTAGACAAGCAGAGAGACGACATCATCGAGACGACCAAACTAGAGGTTTTTGAGCTTTTAAAACAAAATTTGAGGCCGGAGTTTTTGAATCGGATAGACGATCGCATCATGTTCACTCCATTGAGTAGGGATGAAATTGAACAAGTCTTTTTCCTCTTACTCGACAAACTCAGTGTGAATCTGATTAAGCAGGGAATCACCATTGAAGTGAGCAGGAAAGTAGTCAACGTTTTAACGGAATTGGGATTTGATCCACAATACGGAGCGCGACCAATGAAAAGAGTCATTCAGAAAGAGTTGATCAATGAATTGGCAAAACATATACTGGGAGGTGAATTTGCTTCGGGAGATACGGTATATGTTGACGCGGGGCCACTCGGACTTAAATTCAGCAACCACAAACCCGAAAACTGGGAAAAGGCAGAGCCCGGCTCTTCTTTGTCCGTCAACTGAGTTTAAACTTCTCTAAAAAACTGTTTGTCTGCCATAAATTGCCGCGCTTGCTCGGCCAGGTTTTCAGGGGTATCGACTTTAAGAGGAGATCCGAAATGGAGGTCAATGCGAAGGACTGGATTTTCAATTTGTTCAAAAAAGTGAGATTTCAGTCCTTGCCCCGGCTTCCAGATAGCATCGCCGGAGTGATATTGTATACAAACGGGCACAATGGGTTTACGGGCTTTTAAGGCCGCGGAAAAACCTCCCACTTTAAGGGGCATTACTTCCCGGCCTTCATTGACCGTACCCTCTGGAAACAACAGCACCGACCTACCGCTTTTTAAGAGTTTACAAATTTGATTGCGGATTGCAGTCCGGTGGTCTTTTTGATTTCGTTTTACGAACAGCACTCCCGTTTTTTCAGCCGCAAACCCAATAATGGGGTATTTTCTAATTTCGTACTTCCCGACAGGAAAGACTTTGATGAATTTCATGATAACGATCGGGTCAATCGCGGACTGATGATTACTGACCAGGAGAGAGCCTTCGGCCGGGACCTCCCCTTTTACTTCCACCTTCAATCCCAATACGCTATGAATTAACTTCATCCAATGCAGGCGCAGACTGAGTCCCCATTCCAGGGTGCTTTTTTTAAAAGGCAGTACCAGATAAAATACCGCTATATAAAAAACCATGGATGAAATAAAAATCACTACCCTACCGTATGCTCTGATTTTTTCCATCTGTTTCAATTTTTACTGTGCCTATGGCTAAGAGGCAAAAATTCAAAGTAAAGCCTTTATGTCAATAAAGGGGCTCCGTTTACAAGCCTTCTCGAGTGGTAAAATTAAACGAATTACCAATACTGAAAAATGATTTCTTACCTTTGTGGTCCAACAAACCTAAATTAGATGGATATTTACAAGGAGGCATTGATGCTTCACGAACATTTGCGAGGGAAAATAAAAATAACTTCAAAGTTCGATGTACGATCAAAAGAAGATCTTTCATTGGTTTACTCTCCCGGGGTAGCAGAGCCGTGCAGAGAGATTGCCAAAAACCCTGAAACCGTTTGGGATTACACCATAAAAAGCAATACCGTGGCCATTGTTTCCGATGGCAGTGCCGTATTGGGTTTGGGAAACATTGGCCCTTATGCGGCCATTCCGGTCATGGAGGGAAAGGCCATGTTGTTTAAAAAATTTGCAGCCATCGATGCCTTCCCGATTTGTCTGAACACTCAGGATACCGATGAAATTGTAAATACGGTAAAAAATTTAGCTCCTGTTTTTGGAGGTATAAATTTGGAGGACATTGCGGCTCCCCGGAGTTTTGAAATCGAGGAGAGACTGCAAGACATAGGAATTCCGGTTTTTCACGACGACCAACACGGTACTGCTATTGTCGTTTTGGCCGGGATGATCAATGCGGCAAAACTCACCGGAAAAAAATTAACCGATCTAAAAGTTGTAATCAATGGCGCGGGAGCGGCAGGAATTGCCATTGCCAAACTGTTGTTGTGTGTGGACCACCAGGACAACAAGTCCTGTACTCCGGTAAGAGAAATCATCCTGTGCGACAGCAAGGGAATCATTCACCGGGGAAGAAACGATCTGAATCAACAGAAGAAATCCAGTCTAACCTTCTCCAACCCCAACCACAGAGAAGGAAGTGTTTACGATGCCCTTGTGGATGCGGATGTTTTTATTGGCGTGAGTATCGGCGATTTATTGAAAGCAGAGCATATACGAACGATGGCAAAAGACCCCATTGTTTTTGCTCTTTCCAACCCCACTCCTGAGATCATGCCCGAAGAAGCCTATAAAGGGGGTGCGGCAATAGTCGGAACGGGTCGCAGTGATTTGCCTAATCAGATCAACAATGTGCTCGGTTTTCCGGGTATATTCCGGGGAGCGCTTGACGCCAGGGCAAAAACCATTTCCCCGGCCATGAAAATAGCAGCTGCCCACGCCATAGCAGATTGCACCGGAAGTTTAAACCGAGAAAAGATTATCCCTTCTTCCCTGAATGAAGCGGTTGGTTACCGGGTGGCCAAGGCGGTATTTAAAGCCGCGAAAGAAGAGGGGAATGGCAAGGGAATTCAATAAATTCAGGCATTGTCCTTTATAATCAGCTTCCTAAAAGGCCTTTAGAATAAATTATCTTATTCGGTATGCGTTCTTAATGATTGTCATTGAGAACTAGTCAGGTCGTCAACCAAGAGTTGACCAGATTTCCCCTACCTAAAAATCGCCTACCACAAGACTACTGCTCCCCCAATAAAAAAGCACTCATAGTTTTTGCCTGCATTGTAAAAACCATTTACAGTTCTCCCAAAAAACAACCCCTCCCACAGAAAAGTCCGAGGGAGGGGTCGACACCAAAACCGGTATTCTCAAAAAATTAATCCATGAAAATCATTTTCTTCGTCGCTGTATGATTCTCTGTATCCAACTGGTAGTAGTATACTCCTGCTGCGCCTACACTGTTGCGATCCAGTC
>SKYC01000361.1 GCA_007128085.1 Saprospiraceae bacterium
CTTTGATATATGTAATCTTTGTTATCGTGTCTTTGGAAGTGCTTTCTACTGCCCTGAGCATAAACATTATCCATTCTTCCCATTCCCCGGTGCGGTTTGTACGGTTTAAAAGTCGGTAGTATTCCGGTTTATTGGCAATGATAAATGAACTTAAATACAATATCGGGACATCGATTAATCCGTTTAAAATCAAGTACAAAATATTGAGGATCCGACCAGTCCTTCCATTCCCATCGTAAAAAGGGTGAATGCTTTCAAACTGATAATGTAATATGGCCAGGTTAATTAAGGGCGACAAATCATCCTGCCTGTTAAAGTGATGAATAAAGTCAGTCAATAAATCGAGGATTTCAGCCTTATCTTGTGGTGGGGTATATACTATTTCCCCTGTCTTATCATTTTTCAATACAGTTCCCGGAGTACTTCTGATTCCCGCGGTATTATCAATTAATTTTTGTTGAATCCCGACAATATCATTCACCCTTAAAAATCCCTGATTTTTTGCGAGATCAAAACCGTGAAATATTGCCTTGCGATAATTCACAACTTCTTTGGTTTCTGCAGAAATACTGGTTTGGTTAGCAGTCAGGGCTTTGTAAAGCTCATCTTGTGTGGTGATTATGTTCTCAATCTCTGAACTGTCTTTTGCCTCCTGTAAAACAATTGCATTGATCAACATTGCCTGATTCGGTATTGACTTTGCAATCCCCTTTAATTCAGCCAATGCAGAGGCGGATTTGTTCGTCTGTCTCAGGATTTCTATGGTTTCCACTTTTTCTCTTAAAGGTGGAAGTTTATCGAGTTTATCACGTGGTGCCTTTTGTCCCATGTTTACTTTATTTGTCCCAAAAATACAATTTTCGGTACATATAACATCGGATGCGGTGCATTTTTTTGCCGATTGGCTGATATTGTGAAATGCCTAAGCCAAAGCACGTAAGGGCTTAGCTTCAGTTCCGGCTCATGTATGGGCGCAACCTACCGGTTGTTACTGATTCAACCGATCGCCATTCCAATTTTTGGGATTGTTGATGATATAGTATTTTATCCGTTGAAATTCCGCCTCGTTTCTGATGATGCGATCGTGGTAATCGCGTTGGAAAAACGGATTGTTCCGGTTGTATTTAGGGATATCTAAATTATTGTCATCAATGTAATCGTCAATTTTGGTATTGACGGCAGATTTAAACCCTGCCATAAAGGATGATATGGATTTCGTTGAAACTATACTCCGATTTGATTCAATCACCAGTTTAATTACGACATCTACAGGTGACTGAATTGCAGAGGATTATATATTTATCCGTATGTTACGGTACGTTACGTAACGTACCGTAAACTACAATCTACGCCTCTTCTCTACCTTTACACCCCATCCCACACTCCTCCCTTTACTCCTGACCAACCGGATGAAGTCGCCCTACCTTGACTGTGATTTTCCGGGGATAGTTCAAAATCCCGAGAAATGCCCGGCTCCAATTGAAAGTATCCACCCCCCTGCGGATTTTCCACCTGCCAAAATGCACCTTTTCCCGTCTTTTGCGTTATATTAGCCAATCGCATGATGAATAAAGTCGCCGTTATATTGCTCCTCTTTTTCTTTGCTTATGCCTCCACCGCAGAAGCACAGAAAGTCACTGTATCTGATGAGATTCAAATACGGGCCGACGACCATTTCCGGATATTGGGCCAGGTCGGCGATCGCATCCTTTTGCTGACCGTCAAAAATCAAAAGACGGAGGTGTATTCCTACGATTTAAACCTCGGGTTGCGCAATGAAAAAGAACTCGATCTCACCGGGCGACATCAGAGAATTATCGGCACATTGGGATCGGAAGATCATTTTTTTGTCTTCACTCAGTTGCGTCGCGATTCTGACCTCCACATCATCAAATGGAAGTACGATCCGCGACTAAATCTGACGGACTCCGCCACCGTGGCCATCGCCTCGCAAATGCAAGGTTACTCCCGCTTCCTCATGACGGAAAGTGAAGACCGGTCGAAAGTACTCTTTTTTAGATCTGACAATGCCGTCAATCTGCAAACTTTCTGTTTTGACATTCATTCAGAAGAGGTCATCTGGTCCAAAAACTTTCAGATTAAGGGCAATCTAAGACAGGATTTCAGAAAAATGCTCCTGGCCAATTCCGGTGAACTGGTCACCGTTATCGAGCGAACCGAACGGAGATTCCGAAGGTCGGGCATGCATTACGAATTCTACCACTTCAGCGGTGAGGGAGAGATCTCCTCGCCCTACATTCTGAAAGCAGAAGACATACACAACTACAGCAATGAATTTACTTTTGACAACCGCCACAATCAGGTTATCGCCGCCGGGATGTTTTACGAACGATCCTCCTCCAGAGCGGACGGTCACTACCACTTCAGGGTAAAAATCGGCTCCCCTATTACCCATCAGTTTCACCACCGCAATTTTTCATCAGAGCTGCTGGCTGAAGTATCCGCGCAAAATGTCAGCAGGAATGGAATATCCGAAATTCAAACCAATGACATCCTGCTGCGACAGGACGGGGGAATCGTTGTTTTTTCGGAAATTGAAAAGATTTTTGAGCGCAGACCGCTATACAGTCAGCGGGGATGGGGAAGAAGCTACGGCCGATCCGGATGGGTGGATTATCAACTCGAAGACGTTCTCATCACCGCCTTCCACCCCGATGGTCGCCTTCACTGGCACGAAATCATTTACAAAAAACAATACTCTCAGGACGACGGAGCTGTGTACTCCTCCTATTCCATCTTTAAATCTCCCTCCTTCCTCAGAATACTGTATAACGACGAAGTTTCAAATCACAGTACGGTAAGTGAATTCCTCCTGGCAGCCCACGGACTCTCCGAGAGAAAAAGCGTGCTCAGTACCGCCTATCAGGATCTCAAACTCCGGTTTTCCGATGCCCTCCAAATTTCCTCCGATACCATTATTATCCCCAGTGAAAACCGATCGAGACTCAAGTTGGTCAAGGTCGTTTTTGATCGGTAAAAACCGATCCACCTACACTAAAAATCTTAACAATCACTTTCTTTACCCATGGGGATGACTCTCCTTTTTGATGTCCCGGGATAAAAAGTTTCCCAAAAAACAATGTAATTTCACTTGGATTCCTCTAAAACCATTATCTTAGTATTGATTTTGGTCATTCGACTATGACATTTTGGTCAATGAATGGAGAATAAAATTTAAAACAGATCCACATTTTGAGCACTTGCCCCTCAAAAATGGAATTTCGACAAGCGCTATTTACGGGCATTTTTTTATAAAAACTTTTATTTTTGTCTACTGAATACTGAATATCCCAAGGCCGGTCTCAACCACTCCAGCGGTGTCCTGTTTCGGCGAAATTTC
>SKYC01000211.1 GCA_007128085.1 Saprospiraceae bacterium
CCAATTCGTAAAGGTCTTTGTGTATAAAGACAGCAGGTAGATAGAGGTAGTACCCGGCAGGGTCATAAACCAGCACTCTGTTCTTTTTCCAATGCCCAACGTTCTCAGTAATCCATACACTGACGATCAGAAACAGGAGGCAGGTGAGGAGTGAAGGGGAAATTAATTTACTCATGAATATGAATCAATAAAAATTAAAAGCTGAAAAATGGCAGTATCTTCATGAAACTTCCATTAAAATGTCTATCCTATCGCCAAATATATTGTGGTTAAATTAATCCGGGTAGCTTTGGCCGGATTTGTTTTGATGTTTTTTTTACTTGTGGTTGAAGCAATTCAGTAGATTTCGAATTAAACGAAGAAAATCCATCCCAGGTTAAAAATCAATAGGTTTACTTGGGCACCAAATATCAAAAAATAAAATTGTTTGCACGCTGGTGCATAATCCGGAGGTCATTGTGCCACCTATTCCGGTGATGTTGTGCCACCTATTCCGGAGGTCATTGTGCCACTTTTTCCGGAGGCCATTGTGCCACTTTCATGAGATTAGATTAAGTATCTGCCAAAAAAATTATGGCAGGACAAAGAATCAATCTTATGGAGATCAAAGAACTTATTTTACTTAAAAAAAAGAAGTTAAGCAACAGGAAGGCTGCTGCGATATTGGGGGTTAGCAGGAACACGGTAAATAGTTATACCAAGATATTTGAGTCTCATGAATTTGGGTATGACGAACTTCTGAATCTTGATGATGAAGCATTGAATGACCTGTTTCCAACGGCTTCAGAGGTGGAGGGGCGCAGATTTGAGGAATTGGTGCAGTACTTTCCCTACTTTATTAAAGAGTTGAAAAAGCCTGGCTGTACTTTAGGGCAATTATGGCAAGAATACATCCACAAGCATCCTGATGGATATAAAAGCACCCAATTTCACCATTACTTCAACAAATGGAGGAAAAAGGAGAAAGGCAGTTTGCGCATTGAGCACAAAGCTGGAGAAAAGCTGTTTTTCGATTTTACAGGCAAGAAGTTGGAGGTGGTGGATAAAAAATCAGGAGAAATAAAGGAGTTGAATGTGTTGGTTGGGATATTGCCGTGCAGCCAATACACCTTCGTTATAGCACTGCAAACCCAAGGCAAGGAAGATGTAATTAAAGGAATAACTCTCTGCCTCAAATACTTTAAGGGCGTTCCTAAAGTGATTATTACAGATAATCTAAAGTCCATTGTGAACAAAGCCCATAAGTATGCTCCACAAATCAACAGGACGGCAAAGAATTTAGGGCTTCATTACAACTGCAGTATTACAGCTACAAGGCCTTATTCTCCAAAGGATAAAGCCTTGGTAGAGGGAGCTGTTAGATTGGTCTATCAACGTATTTTTTACAAGCTCAGTAAGCATACTTTTTTCAATCCGGAAGAAGTAAATGAGCAAATTCTTGAGTTGCTGGATCAATACAATGATTATAAGTTCACCAACTCCTCATTGACGCGCAGATCAGAATTTCTAGCGATAGAAAAACCCTTTTTGCAACCACTGCCGAGTCAAGCATTTGAGATCAAGTATTACAAGCGGCTGAAAGTTCAAAAGATGGGCTATATATACTTGAGTACAGACCGGCATTACTACAGTGTCCCGTACCAGTATATCGGTCAACGGGTTGAAGTTGAATATACTCAAAAAACTGTTGAGATATACCTTCAGGGCAAACGCATTGCCCTTCATTTGAGAAGTTTTGAGCAGGGCCGTTATTCTACTATAAAAGAGCATCTTAGTAGCGCAAATAAAGCTTATAGTCAGTGGAGCCTGGATTATTTTGTAAAAAAAGGCAGGCGGATAGGCCCCAACACCCAGCAATACATTGATAAATTGATCAGAGAAAAAGAGTACCCCGAAACAGGATACAAACAAGCCCAGGGCCTACTTCTTTTAATCAAGCAGTATACTTCCAATCGCATTGAAGAAGCTTGTCGTATAGCTTTACCCTATCACAGGCATGGCTACCATACCATTGCGCAGATCCTTGAAAAGGGGATTGATTTAAATCCGGAAGGGGTGGACAAGACTTCATCAATTCCAAACCACAGAAATATTCGAGGTAAACATAATTATCAATAACATCAAAAAAAATCAAGAAATGAATGTAAATCAAACAATTGAGAAAATGCAACAAATGAGACTTCGGGGCATGAGTGACATTTACCGGAGGAGCATATCAGAAAACCTGTATCAGGACTACAGCCTGGATGAGTATATCGCTTTGTTGGTTGATACTGAATACGAAGATCGATACAATCGAAAAATTCACAACCTCATCAAAGCTGCAAAGTTTAAAGTCTCTGCCAGTCCCAATGACATAGACTACCAGTCAAAAAGAGGACTGGATAAAAATATGTTTGAGAGACTTCTCAGTCTTCGTTTTATACAGCAGTCAGAAAATATAATCATTACAGGACCTACCGGAGTGGGAAAGAGCTACCTGGCTCAGTGCATCGGACTATCAGCTTGCAAACAAACAATTCGAACAAAGTATTTCAACTTTCATCAACTATGTGAGGAACTAAAGTTGGCTAAACTGGAAGGTAATTATCTAAAAAACTTGACTAAGCTTCGGAAAATTCCACTGATAATTCTTGACGATTTTGGTCTCCACACATTTGATCAGTTTTCAAGGCAAACCCTGTTATCTATTATTGAAGACCGATATGATAAGGGGTCTCTTGTCTTCACTTCCCAGTTGCCCGTGTCTACCTGGCATCAAACTATTGGAGAAGGAACTATAGCAGATGCTATCCTGGATAGAGTAATCTATTCTTCACATAGAATTGAACTGGACGGTGAATCTTTACGCAAGAAAAAGGAACTTAAAGGATAATTTTTATCATCTTTACATAGCTATCTAAACTCATGAAAAAAGTGGCACTATATGACCGGAATCACTGGCACCATATGACCGGAATATGCAATTTGAAATATAATGCCTATAAAGTATTTCTGCACATGGCAAAAAAGCCCACAGGATACGAACCATCAAAGAATTGGCAAAGCGAGTTTAAGTGAGTCCGGCGGAGCCACCGCTAAATGGATCAGAAAAAGCAACCAGCCCTAGTCCCCCACTGGTTGGGGATTTGGTTACTTTTTGCCGCGCCCTCAACTGGTTGGTGGGGGGCAATGCCCCGCCAATAAATTGGGGGCACGCAAAAAGTAACGTAAACAAATGCAAAACTTTTGATAAAGTAATATCACTCTAAAGTATAATATTTAAAAAATATAGTTTCATTGGTTTATGAGATTGAAGGATCCAGAATTAAACTGATTTAGAAAACCTTGCGTAATAAATTAACTAATTGCATGACA
>SKYC01000236.1 GCA_007128085.1 Saprospiraceae bacterium
ATTTTTTCAATTGTCAACAATACCAGTTCACGCCCATGCAGGTCAATGCCATGCAATCCGATATTTTATCTACGCAGCGCAGTCATCTGAGGGATTGGTTTGATTTGCCCAATATGGCTGAAATATCGGACAATGTAACTCCCTTGTCCCCTACCAATGGAGGAACCTCGACCTATTACGACGAAGTCAATCTGATGTGGAATGAGGTTGAAAATGCCACGGCCTACTACATCGAAATTGCTACCTCTCCGGAGCCTTTTTTTAACAACAACGTGTTTATGAAAGAACTCGTCAGCAGCAATCAAATTACCCTGACAGGCCTTTCTCCCAATTCACAGTTCTTTTACAAAGTCAGGCCGATGAACGAGACCTATTACTGCACTTCACTCAGTACCGATTTCAGTTTCAGAACCAGCGATATTCCAGTCGATATTGAAATGGTACAAGAACCACAATTCAATGTGAGTTCAGCCATGAATCCAATTCACAGGGGCGAACAACCCGTACTGGTTTTTCAAAATGACCTGCAAACGGAACATGTTTCTTTTTCGGTTTATTCTGTAAGTGGTCAACTAATCCACTCAGAGAAGGTGGATATTTATACCGGATTCAGCAGGGTAAAACTCAATACTGAGCTGACCCGTGCCGGAGTGTACTTCATTGAAATTACATCCGACAATTTCAGAGATGTAAAACAAGTGGTTGTACAGTAAAAGCAAAGAGAATAACCTTCATTTTTTTCCGGAGCACTGCGGATGGCGATAAATTGCTGATCTGAAATTTTTGTTAAATCCCATTTATAAGATAAACTTAAACGATTCTGCGTGTTTAAGCTATAAAGCCCGTAAAATGAATGTATTCGCCCTTATCTCAGGCCTTCACTTGAATCAGAAAATTCAAAAACCTCTTTTTGCCCTGGTTTTTGCCGTTTTTCTCATAGGACCGTTTAGCTCCAATGCGCAGATTGGCGTTTACGGTGGTTGGAATCAAATGACCTTTCAAGCCGATGACCAGATGAACGGGGACATTTCACTGAGCACCACAGGCTTTACAATAGGAGTTGATTATTGGTTTAGATTGCGGGATTACAGAGTGGAGTTCAAACCGGGTTTGGCCTATTCTTTATTAGAAAAAGAAGAGCGCCCGGGTTTATACGAAAAATCGAATACCGAATGGCTCCACCTCGTCTTTCAGACACGGGTCTACCCTTTGAGTTTTTTTGACGATTGCGACTGTCCAACTTTTTCTAAACAAAGTACCTTTTTTAAAGATGGATTCTTTTTCAGCTTTACTCCCCAATTGATCCGGTCTACGGTCTCAACCAATTCCGCCCAAATCGAGGGCGAATCACTAGAGTCTACTGAAATATCGATTTTACTGGATTTGGGTGCAGGACTGGATATAGGATTGTCGGATGCGATCACTCTGACTCCTGAAGTCCGATTCCGATACGCCCCTTCAGTAGATGGTTTTAATCAAATTACAGATCCACAGACCCTGGATTTTGAATCGGTCGATGGTCGCATGAGTGGTATTTTCGCAGGTATCGGATTGACCTGGCGCCTGGATCAGTAAAGATTGTATTACTTACCCCTCCCCCTGCAACCAGCATCCACTGATGTGCCATAAGACAATTCCCGCGCATACGGCTACATTTAAAGAGTGCTTGGTTCCGTATTGAGGCAATTCAATAACGCGATCCGCCTCATTAAAACATTCATCGGACACTCCACCGACTTCATTCCCAAAAACAATGGCGTACTTTTTATTCCGATCAATTTTAAAATCGCGAAGATCGGTGGCGCGATCTGCCTGTTCGAGAACCACCCATTCAAATCCTTTGGCTTTTAATTCTTTAGCGAGTTCGGAAATGTTTTTAATATAGGTCCATTCCACGGATTCCGTAGCTCCCAGAGCGGTTTTTAATATTTCGCGATGAGGAGGTACAGCCGTAATTCCAACACAGTATACTTTTTCAATTCTAAATGCATCGGAAGTCCTGAAAATACTGCCGACATTTAATGCGGATCGGATGTTGTCCAATACCACGCAAACGGGAATTTTCTCAACCTTTTTAAATTCCTCCAATTCGAGGCGATTCAATTCATCCAGGGAAAGCTTTTTCATATTGGAATATTCTAATTGTATGGAAATGATTTAATTGAATGTGGGTAGGTATGGAGCGAGGTTTTCGGAAATCAACACCATCAACCTCTATTTTTTACTTCGCAAAGTTCGAGAAACCACAAAGATTTTAATCATAACCAATTTTATTTGTCCTGTTGTATTTCACGGCACTAAGATTTTTTCAAAAAAAGTCTTTTCCTTTTCACCCACACCTTCCTTGTTTGATGTAACCTCATTTGTATTCTACTTAACCTAAAGTCCCGGCACTAAACAGAAAAGCCCGAAATGAATCATTTCAGGGCCTTTCTGTGCAATTGGTTTTCTTACTTATTTACAGGTCACCGGTAAGCCCACGCCTTTCGAGCAAGGGTTGAATATCCGGTTCTGAGCCGCGGAATCGAACATACAGTTCCATGGGATCTGCCGTTCCACCCGCTGACAAAATATTTTCGCGGAATGATTCGGCCGTTTCCCGGTCGAACAAGCCGTTTTCTTTAAAGACCGAGTAAGCGTCAGCGTCCAATACTTCCGACCATATATAGCTGTAGTAATTGGAAGAATACCCGCCGCTAAATATGTGTTGAAAATGGGTACTCCCATGTCTGAATGGTATCGCTTTGGGTTTGTTGATGTCTTCTGCTACCTGCTGTTGAAACTCGTTGATCGGAGTTTCCAAAGGTTCTGTACGGTGGTAGTAAGCCATGTCCAACCACGATGAAGCCAAGTACTCCCCGGTTCTGAAGCCCGTTCCAAAAAGTGAACTTTCCTCCATTTTTTGGACCAGCTCTGATGGGATCAATTCACCTGTTTCATGGTGGTAGGCAAACAATTCCAATACTTCTGGTTCGGTCACCCAGTTTTCCAATATCTGAGAGGGCAGTTCAACAAAATCACGCGAAACAGAGGTTCCCGCCTGGCTTCTATAATGAACATCTGACATCAGTCCGTGCAGGGCATGCCCCATTTCGTGATAGAGTGTGGTAACTTCATCGATGCTAAATAGAGCGGGGTTATCACCGGAAGGAGGGGTGAAATTACAAACAATGGTCACGACAGGGTGAACGCGATTTCCGTCTTCATCTCTCGTTTGAGTTCTAAAACTACTCATCCACGCTCCTGATCTTTTGCTTTCTCTTGGGTAGAGATCCATGTAGAAAATTCCGAGCAAAGAACCGTCTTCTTCCAGCACTTTGTACACCTCCACTTCCTCGTGATAAACCGG
>SKYC01000167.1 GCA_007128085.1 Saprospiraceae bacterium
GAAGCCAGACACGCCATTGTACGAGGCATGGACAAGCGCTACAACTACACCTTAATCAACGGTGTAAAAATTCCAAGCCCGGAGAATAAAAACAGGTATGTTCCCCTGGATATTTTTCCGGCGGCCATGCTCGAGCGATTGGAAGTATCCAAAAGTCTCACCGCTGATATGGAAGGAGATGCCATTGGAGGTGCTATGAACTTGGTGATGAAAAGTGCACCGAGCGAATTTACAATCAACACAGATATACAATTCGGCTACGATCAGATGAACCTCAAAAACGGCTTTTTGAAATTTGATCACAGGGCAGTAGACAGGAAAAGCCCGTTGGAAAGGTACGGATCCGACTACAGTGCAACACCGGAGGATTTTACTACGGCCAACATGACCTTTGAGAACATAAAACCCCTGCCCGATATTTTGGCCAGTTTAACCATCGGTGACCGGATCATGGACGATCGATTGGGAATTATGGCGGGTCTGAGTTACCAAAACACCTATAAAAGTCAGGAATCATACTGGTACGATGTGGACGTAGACTTGTTTGGCTCGGGCAAACCCACTTTAGATAAATTACAGGAGCGGTATACATCGATTCATCAGCAGCGTTATGCAGGCCATACCCGGCTCGATTATTCGTTCAATAATAATCATTCCATTTCCTTTTACGGAGGAGCTTATTTTCTGAATGCATTTGAAGTAAGAGACAATCTGGATGTGGGGGTCAGTGGCAGAAATTTTGATCCCGATGGGGGAACGGCGGTTTACTCTCATAAAACCAGATTTCGCTCTACCTATCAAAAAATATACAACGCCACCTTCCAGGGAGAGCATCAACTGAGTCCCCGCATTGAAATGGATTGGGGGCTGGTTTATTCATTGGCGACCAATGAAAGGCCTGACAATTCCATTTTTATCAGAAATGGAGAATTAAAAGATCACGTAGTACTGCCTCAAAATATAGAGAGAAGAAATCCGAGAAGATGGGAGAACAATGACGATCAGGATATAAGTACATCCGTCAATCTAAAGTACAATTACCACTTATTCAGCGATGGGGATTACATAAAAGTAGGAGCTCTGGGGCGCACGAGGGACAGGAGCAGCTTTTTTAACCGATATATCTTTGATCCCGCCAATCCCGCTTTACAAAATCAGGGAGAGCATTGGGATACGTATGAGGATGTATCCTGGCAGCTTCTCAATCCAAGAGGAAGTACATCCGATCCACTCAACTTCAACTCAGGTGAAGATATCCTGGCCGTCTATACCCAAACCTGGCATCAACTCAATCAATTGGATATCAATTTTGGAGTGCGGGCCGAGCACACCCGACAGTTTTACGAACTAAAAACCGCCAGAGAGGATGTAAATCCGGATTCATCTCAAACATACCTCGATATATTGCCCAGCGTCGGCTTAAAATGGGCGCTGACTGATCAGTTAAATATCCGATCCAGTTATTACAAAGCGATCAGCAGACCGGGGTTTCACGAAATTGTACCCTTTAGGCGTGGAGAAGAAGATGGCTTTACAGAAGCGGGCAACCCAAATCTCAAGCGCGTGAGAGCAGACAATTTTGATCTTCGTTTGGAGTATTTCCCGGGCAGAAACGAACAGATACTACTGGGTTTTTTCTACAAGCGGTTAAAGGATCCCATCGAGTTGACACTTGCGAGGTCTATATCGCTGACTCAGGGAGAAAGACAACTCATCCCGGGTAATTTTGGAGAGGCGATCAATTATGGTCTGGAATTCGATTTCACCAAATACTTCAATAAAATCGGTATCAGAGCGAATTACACCTATACCAATTCTCAAATAACAACTACGAAAATACTGCCTACCAGAGAAGATCCTGAAGACAGTTCATCCGAACTGATCTTTTTGGAAATTGACGAAACAAGACCCCTGCAAGGCCAGGCCGACCATATTGCCAATTTGAGCTTACTATTCAAAGACATGGATCTGGGGACTGATGTTCAGGTTTCATTTGTATACACGGGAGAACGCATAGAATTTGTTTCGCCCTTTTTAGAAAATAACCACTGGTCCAAACCGCTACTTGTGATGGATTTTTCCTTTGAGCAAAAAGTGGGTGACCACACGGTGGTTTTCCTCAAAGTAGGCAACTTATTAAATACACAAAATGAAAGGTTCATTGACCTTCCAAACCGGAGGCAAGATGAGGTAACTTTCCCGCATCAGGATTTAAAAGACAAAACCCTGGTAAGGAGAGATACTTTTGACCGAAACTACAGAATTGGCGCACGCTTTAACCTTTAATTTATTCACTATTACTTAATTAAAAAAATGACTATCATGAAAATTACTTTTCAAAATTTAGGAATGCTTACCTTTTTGTTGCTGTTTTTTTCTGCAACCGTACTTTTTACTGCTTGCGATAAAGACGATGGACCAGATATGGTTCAGGATGACGACGATGATGACGATGATGATGACGATGAGCTCGTATTCACCGTGGGCAACGAGGACGTATCAGGAGTATGGAAAGCAGGTTCAGTGGTGACAGTAAATGCCTCCATTACGATTCCCGAGAATGAATCTCTGACTATAGAAGAAGGAGTGAGAGTTATTATGGCCGGCGACGGCAGCATCGATGCTCCAGAGATCAGAGTGCGCGGTTCACTCTACTGTTATGGCACAGAAAATGACCGAATATTGATTTCTGCCAGAGATGAGGACCGAACTCCTGAAAATTATTTCCGCGGATTGTGGGGTGGTATATTAGCCACTGAAACGGTCAAGGACATGGTTTTCGAATACACCGACATTGAATACACCGGTGCTCCCGCACAACCCGGAAGCCCTGTTGTCGCAGAAGGAGAGATAGACGAAGGTGAGCCCAGATATGCCATCTATATGCAAGACGATGGGTTGACCAGTAATTTGATCCTTTGGCACAGTAGAATTGCCTACACCAAAGACGATGCGATCAGATTAAATGGTGCCAGAACTTTGATTGCTTACTCTGTATTTGAACTCAATGGTGAAACAGGCGGTGAGGCCGTTAACACCAAAAGTGGAACGGTGGGAGACTTCGCCTACAATCTGATTTACGGATCTGCTACCAACGGATTGAAGGCAGCCAACTCAAAGGGTCGAGAGCCACAGTGCGACAACTACTTCTACAATAACACCATTGTGAACTCCGGATGGAGAAGATCACAAGCCGGTCGCGGTGGTTCATTAAACTATGAATCAGGTGCAAGAGGTGAATGTTACAACAATCTGGTAGTAAACTGTCGGTTTGGATTGAGACTGAGACAACCCGACAGCGAGCCGGACTTGGACAACCTCAAATACGATTTTAACTATTAC
>SKYC01000289.1 GCA_007128085.1 Saprospiraceae bacterium
TACTCATCACCGTGGCTTCAGCATCGCCCACATGGGTGTTGTGAGCCCAGACGACTCCCCGTGAGTCACTGCCATAAAATTGAAGCAAGCGCTCCGAGGTTTTCCAGAAATGATCGACGCGGGTATTCCACGAATCGACCCTGTTTATGGGCGACAAGCGGAAGTGATCCTCCGCCCGGATAAGTACATGAGTTTTTTGTAACATGCGTATGGCCGTATAGTCGTCCTCCATTTCTTTGAGTCGGGGCTTCAAAAGATCTAACAATTGCTTTAAATCATCCCCACAGGGCTGAATCCTTCCCTGAGCTACCTGAGTTGCGTAATCCCATTCATTTCCGTGAAAGTCTTTAAAACAACTTATTTTTCCCGTTAATTGATCTTTGTCTGACCAGTCCGTTTCTGAAATTAATTTCATCAAACCATCCAGGGCATCCCATTGACCGTAAATGTCAATACCGTAGAAACCGACTTTTTCATCAGCCGGTAATGGGTCATTGTGTGATCTCAACCACTCTATCATTTCTTCCACTTCGGTATTTGCCCACATCCATTCGGGCCAACGGTTGAATTTTTTCATTGCGGCTCTGGCAGACTCGGGTGCACCCGGTAAGTTTTTTACGTATTGGTTGAGGGTAAAAATAGAGGACCAATCGCCCTCTACACCGATAAAATCAAAACCTTTTTCTTCGATCAACATCCTGGATATTAAATACCTGTTTCGGTAATATTCGCGGGTTCCGTGGGTAGACTCTCCCAGGAGTACCAGCTTTCGATCCCCGACCTGGTCTTTAATTTTCATGAGCAGTTCCTCTTTTTCTCCACTGTGAGCGATGGATTTCAAGTGTTCGTATAAGGGCAGGTCGTCCTCACTCAGATCGGGACTTTGGGCCTGGCAGCCCATGGAGAAAAATAAAAGGACGAGTATAAATATCAACGGAGTCTTCATGATTTTGGATTATTTGTGAAAATTTAAGATATTTTCTAAATTAAATGATATGTTTGCGCCAAGTTAGTGAAAAATCAGGAGTGATAAAAGAGGTTGGCTTTGAAAAGCCAGGAACTTTTTGAAAGTCACTTGGGTTATACTAATAGTTCTTTGAAAATATGGGGCTGAACTGGAATCGACAGGAAAGAGCATCGATCAGTAAGCATGTCGGAGCAAGTTGGATCACTCCGTTAAAAAATGTCCTTCAAACCTTTTTAAATGGCAATAACAAATTCGCCATGGCAGCCTAATCGAATTAGATTAGAATGCCTTTGTGCCGCAGGATCTGACGTCCGATAGACGATCTGCCGCACATCATCAATTTCGGACTGGCTGGTGTATTGCTCTGGTGCATCGGTGAGATTAAAGAGCTAAGGAAAGGACAAGGCCCGGTGTTGCGCCTACCCCCTTTCCCGACAATTCAAAGCGACACATAAGCATGTAGAAAGCTTTTGGATACTTTCTCTGGACCGGGGTTCGACTCCCCGCAGCTCCACTTTTTTACCCCTATATCACCTGTTATTTGTTTGATGCCATTGATTTCAGGTGAAAAATCATTTTCCGTGTTGTCCTCTTTTCAAAAACCCGCAAATTTACGGCTAAAAGACTAATGTGGGGTTTCTTGAACATTTAAATAAATGCACAAAGTTTTATTTTGTGATTAATTTTTATGCCTCCTCTGCGCCACCTCTGTGTACTCCGTTCCACTGTGGTGAAATATTCTTAACGAATCTGAATGGATCGAGTTCTTATGCTAAATTAAAAGTAAATCCCCTTGACTTGGGATTAATAGCAGCTACATCCATAGGCTTACAAATTGCTTTTGTCCCGCCCCATTGTTTACTTTCCCATCTATAATTCCGCCATTACCTCTTACTATTTCTTTTATATCTGTATCTAATGCCTACATTTGTGTTGACAAACAAAAAAGTAGATTATGGATACTACACTGCTCGTTTTAGCCGCCGGTATGGGAAGCAGATACGGAGGACTGAAACAATTGGATACTTTTGGTCCCGGAGAGAACACTATAATGGATTACTCAGTGAGGGATGCCATTGAAGCTGGTTTTAATAAGGTTGTTTTTGTAATAAGAAGGGAATTTGAAAGTGAATTCCGCTCCCATATTTCAAAAAAATACGAAGATCAAATCCGTGTAGAACACGTGTTTCAGGAGATGGAAATCGAGGGATTCGAAACCATTCAAAGAACCAAGCCGTGGGGGACAGGCCACGCAATACTCTCTGCCTCTTCGGTTATTAATGAACCTTTTGCCGTCATCAATGCCGATGATTTTTACGGAAAAAGTTCTTTCCAATCGGCTTTTGAGTTTTTACAAAAAGAGTGTACACCTTCACTTTACGGTATGGTGGCTTTCATTCTTAAAAAAACACTTTCACCCTACGGCGCTGTATCCAGAGGAGTATGTACTGTAGATGACCACTCACTCCTGAAAAAAGTTGAAGAACACAGCGGAATTGCAGAAAAAAATGGCAAAATCATCGGATTAAATTCATCGGGAGTTGAAAACATACTCGATGAGAAAACGCTGGTTTCTATGAATTTATGGATGTTCCACCAGGATATCTTCAAGGGGTTGAAAAAGCGATTTCATGAGTTCGTGAAAGAGAATATGAATCAATCGACTACTGAATTTTACATTCCAAGCTATGTAGACGAAGAGCTAAATAAAGGCCACTTGAAAGTGAGGGTGCTGACTTCGGATGACAAGTGGTATGGGGTAACCTATAGGGAAGACAGAGACAGAGTAAACAGGGCGCTTAATGAAATGCATTCGGCTGGAGTGTATTGATTTTATTTTACCAAACTCACCTCCCCACTCAACACTTCCACTTCTCCATCTACAAACTCCACTTCTGCCATCCATACAAATACCGCCGGATTCATCAACTCTCCCCGGAAGTATCCATCCCAGCCCAGTTCTGGCTGGTTGGGCTGAAAACCACCCCGGTGAAAGACCCTGTCGCCGTATCTGGAGAATATCTGTAGTGAGCGGATATTTTTCACCTGCCGGTCGTCCGCATAGACGGTAAAATAATCGTTGATCCCGTCTCCATTGGGTGAAAAGGCGTTGGGGATGTAGATGTTCCTATTTTGATTAACCGTTACGGTCATATCGTCTGAGGCCATACAACCGTCCTGGTCGGTAATCGTAACCGAATAGGTGGTACTGACCACCGGGCGGTCGTAGACGATGGGACAATCGTCACAGTCCGGGTCTTGCAATCCTTTCCAGTCTATTTGACTAAGACTGTCGTAGGGCACATTGGTGATGATCTCGAGTAAGACGGAATCTCCGGGTACGATTTCCTGATCCTCACCCAGGCTGACTTCAA
>SKYC01000275.1 GCA_007128085.1 Saprospiraceae bacterium
ACTCTTCCATTCTCCTTCAAGACCTTCAACACCTCCTCCTCGGTAATTTTAGTATACCTGGAAATTTGGGGAATTCCTATTCCATCGTCGTAAAGAGTGAGGATTATTTCGGTTCTTTATTTTGAAACTCCTTTCTCAATTCCTTCATTCATTATTCTGTCGTAAGTAGTCATAACCTTATCTTTAATTGGCTTTGGAATGCTTTCTATGGATTCCGATATATTTTTCTCGGATAAGTCGGTCACTGAAAAGCTATAAACGACCAGGATTTCCAAAAAGTTCTTGTCTGTTTTTTCGGCTGAGAATAGGGTAACAACCACCGGGTGAATTCCGGTTATTGGCAGTGTGTAGGAGGTCTAAAGAGAGCTTTTTAAAATACGTTCAAACTGATTTCGAGAAAGTCCCCCAGAGATTCGCGGAAGTATTTCATTAACTCCCGTTGTTTTTTGGTAGATTGTTCCACTCCACCGATGGTGAGCTTTTCGCGGTTTAAAATAACCTGAGCATCTCCGGAAGCAATCCAGCCCTTATCCACCAGATGACTCCTGAATTGATGCGAAATGTCCTTTATGTCCTCTTTCCTTTCCTGTTTAGTAGTGATGGAAAAATTGAGTTTCTTATCCGCTTCGCAGTCCGTTTTTAAATTTTTTACCCGAGTGGTGAAAAACACTTCCTCCTTAAAGGTTTCAGGATCTACAACCCGGAGTGCATGTACAGTAATTTCAGGATCCTGAGTATAATGAGCAACCAATGAAAGAAGTGGATCCTTTTCCAAATCCGGCGAATCGGCTGAGTGAAGTGTAGAAATCAAAAGAAAAAAGGCGCAAAAGAAGGTTAAATATGGGGCCATGGTCGTGTAATTTTTATGAATTATTGAATGGGTTTTGACTTTAAACAATAGGCCTGTTTAAATCCTGTAACCTAATAACGATAAATACTTGTTTATCATTCCCGAAACGCATTTTAAAATTTTGGGGGGATAAAATTCCGGCTTGGTTTTTTTCAATTGAAATTCCCCCTACTACTTCACCAACTTAATGGTCTCCACCCCCGATGGAGAGATCAATACCACAAAATAGATTCCTGAATTCCACCGACTGGTATCTAAAACGATGGGATCCGAAGTCCTTTTATCAGAAGAGTGGTATACCGGTTTTCCCGCTGAATTGGTCACAAATACTCGTACGCTTTCAGCCCGGGCCGCATTGGATTCTATGTAAACGCGATCCACGGCGGGGTTGGGAAACAGTCGGAAATTACTTTTTTCCTCCGACATCCGGTCAAGGGTGCTCACCGCTTGCATTTCAATAGCGCCTGCGGTCCATTCCTCCCTCGCTTTTCCAAAAAAATCACCTTCTATAAAATCGTAGCCCGTTCCAGTGGGAATGGGGTCAAAAAGCGCGACCCAGTCCTCATGGACGTTTTGGTAATCCAGAGAGGTGGGAATGGAGTCACTGACCACACTTTCATTCTCCATTGCAAACGCCGGGGGATCACTGCTCCAGAGATTGTTGGAAAAAGTGACCTCGAAGGGTGCGGGAAAAAAATTGTCCAGAACCCTCCGGACCATCCCTATATAGGGGTGCTGGTGTGGATCGTAACTGAAAATATTGTGGGTGATGTGCGTTTGATCAATACTCGATAGTTGATTTCCAAAAATGCTGATGCCGGAGGGGAAGAAAAAAGAGAGAAATCCCGAGTTGGCAATGGCTGTATCGCTTTCAAAGCCCACACAGGTGTTGTGAACGATCCAAATATTTTGCATGCAGCTCCGACCCAATTCAGTGACGCCCTCCCAAACACTCAATGCCGCACCGGCGTTCAGAATGATGTTGTTGTACACAAACATGCTGTCTACATTGTTGATGCGGAAAGTACCGTTGACGGGACTGTAGCATTCCAGAACGCAATCCCGGGTGCGATCCGTGATAAATCCGGCGTTGTTGGGGCAACTCCTCTCATTGGCAATTGAAATTCCGGAACCGGCGGCCGGTGCAGATTCAAAACCGTAACATCCCCTCCAAAATTTATCCGCGCCCGGGGTATTAAAAATGAGATTGTTGCGGGCGATGTAATTGCTGCTGTTGTCGTTGTACAAATTCACCGCGTAGTTGTCGTGAATGATATTGTACTCTGCAAGGACGTTCTGACAATTGTGAAAATTGACCCCTTCGCCCCAATTTTGGCCTACGGTGGAGTTTCTCAGAGTGACGTGCTGCGACATATAGGGTTTGAAACCCGAAGGCCACGACCGGCAGGGATAGGGAGGGATGGGAGGATCATAGGTTCCCGAGTGATACACCGATATATTCTCTGCTAAAATGTACTCTGCATAACTCATCAATATTCCGTGGCTGCCGACACTGTCCACACTTACATTTTGGAGGTATATGTTGCTGCACTGTCGCGGGTGGGTCGCAGGTCCGGCGATTTGCAGACCGATGTTCAGGCCGTATTCCAGGCGAATGTCTTTTACATATATGTGGCTGCCGCGGAGCAGGAGGAGGGTGTTTTCTGCGGGTTGTTCCCGGGTCCCGCCAATAATGACTTCGCCCTCGCCCCTGACACTGATGTTTTTATAGGTATTTCCCTGTTTCCACTGACTCGCGGTCTGTTGAAGTGATCCCTCTACCGGGTAATAACCCTCCTGAAAAATGATCAGGCCGTAGGCATGTCCGCCGTTGATGCCCTCGGTGCCAAAGGGGAGTTTTTTTACCGCCTCTGCAAAAGTCCTCAGTGGATCATCGGCCGTTCCCTCCCCTTCGTCATTGCCGTGAACCGATAAATACACCGAATCGGTGATGGTGTATTGCAGTGTATCGACCAAAGGAGCAATCACTTTGGGCAGGCTTTGTCCGTCGAGAGCCTGGGCTGCTGCAAGTAAAAATAGCAATGGAAAAATGAATGATTTCATGTTTTTTTACTTTTTCAAGCTCATCGCTAAGGTAGTTTTTCACCCCCTGTCGTGGCAAAGATTTCTATTTGGTGGCTTTATTTGTCAAGGTCAATACGACTCATTGCATCTAACCTCTCCGCCAATCCCGTCCTAATTAATTAGGGAGTGGAGAGGGACAAGTGCGCCCGCTTTTTTTTAAGCAATCGAAATAAAACACAAAAACCTCTTCTGTTTAATCCTAACTTCCCCGGTGAACCCAAAATTAGATCCGGTGAGGTTGTATGATCCCCCGTCTGTACTTCAATTCAATACCTTTTTTCAACCTCTATATTTTTTTCCATTAAAAGTGAACATACCCTGTCCAACCGTTCATTATTTAATGGGGTCAGGTAGTAATTCACAATGGACCAGTCTTTTAAAACCAGCCTGAGGCGAATGGA
>SKYC01000175.1 GCA_007128085.1 Saprospiraceae bacterium
GCTCCCCTTTCCAGAGCGGTCTCCACCTGACCGACCATCCGCAAAATCTGTTCGGACTGAGGAATTTCAAATTTTTCGTAATGGGGTTCAAAATTGGGCTGGATGACTGCCACAGTCATTACTTCGCTTTCTCCATCTTGTATGGAAAAGTACAACCATGCAGAGCACACCATCGGAACCACTATCCAGGGAAGCAGTCGGAATTTCAGAAGGTTCATCGCGGATGAGCGGTAATTTTCGCGCCACCTCTTAACCACCAGATACGCCCACCAGTTGCCCGCTAAAAGCCACAGAGATCCACCCAGCGTCCCCGTGAATTCATACCATTGAGCAATAAAGGGCATGGACGCCAGCGAATTCCCGAGGGTCAGCCACGGCCAGGTCAGTTCCCAGCGGTGGTGCAAAAATTCAAAAGTGATCCAGAAAGAGATAAAGATGAAAGAAGCGTGGATAAATCCGATCCGGTGCCTGGAGTACAAAAAAAGCAACCAGGGAACCAGCATAAACAGACTGTTGACCACAATGGCAACAACTCCGGCAGCAAAGGCCGTATTGGCCACCCAGAAGGTGGTGAGTATGTTCCAGTTGATAAAGCAGTGGTAGCCGGCAATGATCCACTTTTTCTTCAAACCTCGCTCCGTTCTCGGGGCATCGGCCAGCAACAACAATGGCACAAACCCCAACATGGCAATTACCGGAAAGGGAAAAGGGGGGAAACTCAGGCTAAGTGCCACTGCACCCAACAAGGGCCACAAAAACAACTGCCTCTTTTCCCGGCTTCCGAAGGGGTGAAGTCCCAGCGCCATTAAGGTGCCGTTCCAAAAGCCAAAAAAACAAAGGAGGGGCAAGTAGCCCCAGAGCACATGGTTCTCAAATCGGTTCCACATTTCCACACTGGACCACAGAGCCATCGCCAGCAAAACAATGACAATCAACCATCTGAAGATATTGCCTCTGCTCATCTCACCGGTTGTCCGTTCTTAAATTTTTCCGGAGGGGAGACGAACTCCAGGGCTCCGTTATCGCCTTCTGCCATCAGTATCATTCCATTGGAGAGTATGCCCCTCAGTTTTTTGGGTGCCAGATTCGCCAAAACCGTCACCTTTCGTCCCGTCAATTCTTCCGGGCGGTGGCATTGAGCGATTCCGGAAACGATCGTCCTCTTTTCAAACCCCAAATCCACTTCCAGCTTGAGAAGTTTCTTTGTACCGGTCACTTTTTCGGCATGGAGAATGGTTCCCGTTCTCAGGTCGAGCTGCCCAAAGGTCTCAAAATCTATCTCTGATTTTAAATCGGGTTCTTTTTCCACTTTGAGCAAACTTTCCTCCGAGCCCTTTCTCAGGCGACTGACTTCCTTCTCTATGCGTTCGTCGTCAATTCTAGTGAAGAGGTGTGAGGGTTTTTCTATCTGGTGACCGGCCGGAAGTAAGTGCGTGCCCTCACATATTTCGTTCAACAGCTCCAGCAACTCCCCCTCCCCTTTCAGGGGCTCCAAATTCAGCATTTTTCGCATTTTGTCGGAGGTCGTCGGCATAAAGGGGTATATAGCTGCTGACAAGGCCACCACAATTTGCAAACCGACATTCATAATGACCTTAACCGTATCCGGTTCTTCTTTTTGCAACTTCCAGGGCTCGTGGTTTTGCAGAAATTGATTTCCATAGGAAGACAACTCCATGACTTGCCTGAGTGCATTTCTGATTTCAAAACTTCTCAGGGATTCGCAAAAGGCGTCCAGTCGGTCGAACAAATCCATCAGTTCCGTCTCGTGATAAGACGGCATGCCGAACTCATCATTGCCCTCCAGTGGAATGTCTTCATCAATTTCGGGTACCCGCCCCTCGTAGTACTTGTTCGTGAGTACCAACACCCGGTTTACAAAATTGGCCAGATTGTTTACCAGTTCATTGTTGTGCGCATCCTGAAAGCCCTTCCAGGTAAACTCACTGTCCTTTTGCTCCGGCATATTTTTTACGCAATAATAGCGAAGTGAATCCTCCATGCCCTCCCAGCGATCCAGGTAGTCTTTCATCCAAACGGCCCAGTTCCTTGAGGTCGATATTTTTTGACCTTCGAGGTTCATAAATTGGTTGGCCGGCACATTGCTTGGAAGGACATATCCTCCGTGGGCTTTCAGAATAACCGGAAATATCAGACAGTGAAATACGATATTGTCTTTGCCAATAAAATGGATCAGGCAACTTTCTTGGTCCTGCCAGTACTTTTTCCAGTCGTCTTCATGGGCATCGGCATTTTTTTCTGCTCTGTCAATGGCCCATTGTCTGGTAGCCGATATATAACCGATGGGCGCATCCAGCCACACGTACAGTTTTTTTCCTTCAGAGCCGGGTATATCAGCGGGCACATCCACCCCCCAGTCCAGGTCTCTGGTCATGGCTCTGGCCTCTAAACCGCCGTCCAGCCACGATTTGCATTGACCGATAACGTGATTTTTCCAACTGGATGGATCGTGGTGCTCCTCCCCTTCGAGCTCGCCTTCGAGTACATATTTTTTGAGCCAGCCTTCGTGGTTTTCCAATGGCAGATACCAATGAGTGGTTTTCTTCAACACCGGTTTTTCTCCACTCAGCGTAGAGATGGGATTGATCAGGTCGGTCGGGCTCAGACTGCTTCCACAGCTTTCGCATTGATCGCCGTAAGCTTCGCTGTGACCGCATTTTGGACACTCTCCTTTAATGTATCGGTCGGCCAGAAATTGCTGTGCCTTCGAATCGAAGTACTGATCCGACTCTTTTTTTATAAATTGCCCCTCGTCGTACAGTTTTTTAAAAAAATCCGATGAGGTTTGGTGGTGCAATTCAGAAGATGTGCGGTGATAAACATCAAAAGACATTCCTATTTTCTCAAACACCGATTTGAACTCGCTGTGATAACGCTCAATAATTTCCCCGGGATTTACTCCTTCCTTTTTCGCCTTGAGTGTAATGGCCGCACCGTGTTCGTCAGATCCGCACACGAAGAGCACTTCCTTTCCCATCAACCGAAGGAATCTCACGTACACATCAGCCGGCAAGTAGGCTCCGGACAAATGACCCACGTGTAATGGACCATTGGCGTAGGGCAAAGCCGATGTCACTATGTATCTTTTGGGGTATTGCATTCATTAAAATTTTATACCGGGTAAAAGCCATTTCAGTCCCCGGGAAGTCCATTGAAAATCAAAGGCGAAGATAAGGCAAGATATAAAAATCTCCCTTGAATGAGAAAAAGAATTTCTCATATCTGAATAATTGATGAACAATAATCTTCAAAACCCACACGACCCATTCAAAATAGTATGAAAATGGAGGCTTGTGGTGATTCTTCTA
>SKYC01000118.1 GCA_007128085.1 Saprospiraceae bacterium
CTCCTCATTGTAAACCAATTCCAGTTCGCTGGCCTGGAGTGATCGTATATAATGAATGACCTGCCAACGCTCCTCGTAACTCAACTTGTCGTTGTAGGGCCCCATCACATTTCGGCCGTGCATAATACTGTAGTAGAACCTTCCATTGGAGGCTTCTACAAACTCTTCCGTTAGCAAGTTCGTAGGTTGAGCGGGATAAACCCCTCCGTCTTCACGAACCAAAAAACCATTGCCATCACCTGCATTTCCATGACAGATACCACAATATATTTCGTATAGCTCTTTCCCTTTGGCCAGGCCGGATTTGGTGATGGGATAGGGGTTGTCAACAATTTCATCCATTGCCCGCTGCCGGTCTTCCTCAGTATCTTCATAATAAAAAGGAACGGATCCACTGAGAGAGAAACCCTGGAGTAACTCCCTCTTCAAATTGGCATCACCACCTTCTTCTGCTTCAATACTCAATCCGGCATATCCAAGTGGAATGGTTCCATCTACCGGAGTCCTTGGCAGTGCAAACTGATAGTATTCAGATTCCCCTCCCCAGGTGTTTAGCCAATAATAATTGTAATAATTGGCCTGAAAACTGGGACTGTGAATCATATCGGGCACATACTCCAATCCCGGGTGGTCGCCTCCCGCCTGTTTACAGGCTGAAAAAGCAATGGAAGTACATATGAAAAAAAGAAGTATATTTCTCATCTCAAATCTTTTCAAATGGTTTTCGAATTAATTTCTGATGCTCCGGTCTCCTCAAAGAATTTCCTCAAGCCCGTCTGCTCATCTTCCTCCATATTGCTCACATCAAAAGCGAGACAAAATTTGTCATCGGTAATTCTCGGATCCAATACCTTGGCACTCACTCCGGGTCCCAGTCCGCAAATCGTGAGAAACACGATGACCATTCCCACCGCTGAAAACAGAACCGTAAGTTCAAAAGTAATGGGAATAAAAGAGGGTACGGCCCAATAGGGCTTACCGCCATATATTATGGGCCAATCAGATACTGAAATCCAACTCATGAATCCCATGGCTGTTATAGCTCCAATCAGACCGAACACAAAACCGGCGATGTGCAACCTGGATTCAGCCAATCCCAGTGCAGGATCGAGACCGTGAACGGGAAATGGAGTAAAAACATCCATTATATCGAGTTTCTGATTCTTTGCAGTCTTTATCGCATCCACCAGAATGTCGTCATCGTCGTAAAGACCAAAAAGTACATTTTTAGACTTCGCCATTTTTATTGGGTTAAAGTATTAATTATTAATTTTTTTCAGAAAATTGCTTTTGCTCAGCATATCTCTCATTTTTCTCCTGGTACTGGTCTCCTGATGATTTGAGTATGTGCTTTATCTCCGCAATGGCCACCACGGGGGCTACCCTCACAAACACCAGGAACAGCGTAAAAAACAATCCTATGGAACCGATAAATATCCCCACCTCTACCCAGGTCGGAGAATACAAACTCCAACTAGATGGCAGGTAATCTCTCGCCAGTGTGGTGGCAATAATTACAAATCGCTCATACCACATTCCGATGTTCACAAAAATCGACATGATAAAGGTGACGTAAATATTCCTCCTCATTTTTTTCCACCAGAATATCTGGGGTGTGACTAAATTGCAGGTCATCATAGCCCAATAGGCAAACCAATAGGGCCCCATTGCTCTGTTGAAAAATGCAAACTGCTCATAAATATATCCACTGTACCAGGCCACAAACAACTCCGTGAGATAAGCCACACCAACCATGGTACCGGTCAACAGGATAATTTTATTCATCGATTCTATATGGCCGATGGTAATGTAGTCCTCCAATTTCAATGCGTAACGGGTGATAATCATCAGGGTCTGCACCATGGCAAAACCCGAGAAAATCGCCCCCGCTACAAAGTAGGGAGGAAATATGGTCGTGTGCCACCCTGGTATGACAGAGGTCGCAAAGTCAAAACTTACAATGGTGTGTACCGATAGTACAAGGGGGGTAGCCAATCCGGCCAAAATCAATGAAAGTGATTCCCATCGTTGCCAGTGCTTGGCAGAACCCGTCCAGCCAAATGAGAATATTCCGTAAATCCTTTTCCTGAATCCCCTGGCGCGATCCCGAACTGTAGCCAAATCGGGGATCAACCCAACGTACCAAAACAATATGGAAACGGTGGCGTACGTACTGATCGCAAAAACATCCCACAACAGAGGAGAGTTAAAGTTAACCCACAAGGGTCCGCGGGTATTCGGATAGGGGAAAATAAAGAAGGCCAACCACGCTCGTCGCATGTGAATGAGGAGAAACTGACCGGCGCAAACAAACGCAAAAATGGTCATGGCTTCCGCTGCACGGTTCACTCCCGTTCTCCACTTTTGTCTAAAAAGAAGCAGAATGGCGGAAATCAAAGTCCCCGCATGGCCAATTCCAATCCACCATACAAAGTTGGTGATGTCCCATCCCCAACCGACTGTTCTGTTCAAATCCCAAGTTCCAATTCCTTGCCAAACAGTCCACAAACTCGCAAAGAGAAAAATAGCTGCAAGTGCATTGGCTATCATAAAGGCTACTACCCAGGCCAAACTGGGTGCACGCTCCGTCGGTGCACATATATCCTCCGTAATTTGCCCGTATGTTTTATTGCCGGTTACTAACGGCTCCCTAATCGGGGATGTAATTGAACCCATAAATTAGATTATTTTAAATTGTTAGGCTTCTTTGTTAATTTCTTCATCCTTATTGATCACCTTCATCAGGTATCCCACTGACGATTGAAGATTTACCTCTTCCAACACAAAGTAATTCAGCGGACTCTCCTTGTTTTCGGATACTTTACTCTCCTTGTCGTTCATATCACCAAATTGTATGGCTCCGGTCGGACATGCGGTCACACAGGCGGTTTTAATATCGCCATCTCTGAGAGCTCTGCGCTCGGTTTTTGCCTTCAACTTACCTTCTTGAATTCTCTGTACACAAAAACTGCACTTTTCTATTACACCTCTCGTCCTGACCGTTACATCCGGATTCAATACCATGCGGGTAAGGTTGTCACCGTAGAATGGAGTATCTGTACCGAATGGGTTGTTTTCATTCAATCCCCACATATCGGCCGCAGTATAATCGTACCAGTTGAATCTCCTCACTTTGTACGGACAGTTGTTCGCGCAATACCGGGTACCGATGCAGCGGTTGTACGTCATCTGATTCAAGCCCTCTGCACTGTGACTGGTGGCTCCGACAGGACACACATTTTCGCAGGGCGCATTGTCGCAATGCTGACACATCATCGGTTGATAGACCACATTGGGATTGTCAAAATCGCCGTAGTAGTAACGGTCTATTCTCAACCAGGTCATTTCGTGATGTCTGCGCACTTCCTGTTTTCCGACTATGGGTACATTGTTTTCGGCCATACACGCGACCTGACAGGCTCCGCAGCCGATGCAGGCAGACATATCTACTGACATTCCCCAGTGGTGACCGTTTTTATACAAATCATCATGCCCGGGATACAGTCCCGCATCATTCAGTTTTTGGTGATGCTCTCTCTCCTTTTTCAAATCAGCTACCGCATCCTTTAACTTTGGCAAGTTGGCGTGCCTGAATATGGTCCTTCGCTCCAAAGCTCCCTGAAAACCGGAGCCCAAAGTAGCTATGGCCTGCTCGTCCACATTGATCATTTCGCCCGTTTCGGGATCCTTGTCCTTGACACCAAAGGTATGGTGGTACTGCACACTTGCAAAGGACCGATCTTCTCCGAGTTCCGCACCCAATTCAACCCTCGTAGCGTAGTACTGAAGGTGTCCATCGTCGTTTCTCCACAAAGTCGGGAATACATTCACTCCCACTCCCCTTCCGGCGGGACCACTCAATTCTCTTCCGTAACCCAAAGGGAACGCAAGTTGTCCCTCCATAATCCCAAATTGGGTCACTACAGGTACCGTAAATTTCTTTTCGCCTATCGAAAGTTCGACTTTATCGCCGTCCTTTAATTTTCGGTATCCGTCAATTCTGTTTTTACCATCCCATTTTACACTGACAGAGAGACATCCGTCCCAAACCGTCCTCAACAATGGATCCGGCATCTCCTGAAGCCAGGGGTTGTTGGCGTACTGTCCACTCCCTACGTGAACGGTTTCGTAAAAGCTCAACTCGGTATCTGCCGAGGAAGGTCTTGAAAAACCGCCCGCATAGGCAGATAGGTCCACCGTAGCAACTTCTCCGTCGTTCTCCACCTCACCGTTTTCAACTTCTGTAAAACCGTTGTGTAAGCTGTGGTCCCAAAATCTCTGAAAACTAGCAAATCGGGACTGGTTGGGGAAAATATTCTCTTCCCAGTATTTTCTCATATAATGAAAATAGGCCCTTCCTCGCCCGTTGGACTCGGGTAGTGATTCACCCCAATTTAAAAGCGATTCTTCTCTTTCTCTGGTATCGAAAAGCGGATGTATCGTCGGTTGCGTGACACCGTAGTAACCACTTTGAGGATTGACATCCCCCCAGGATTCCAGATAGTGGTGGGAAGGACAAGCGTATTTACACGCGCCCAAAGTTTCATTGGGCAAGGGGGAGCAAGATACACTCAGCTTCATCGAACGGATGGCGTCTCCCAATTCCTTGCCCTCGGGCAAATCGAAGACCGGGTTGGCCTCGTCCAAAACGATTAAAGCATCTACCCGCCCTTGTTTGATATCGTTTACCAGCTCCAGCATGTCGCTGTCAACTCCTTTTCTGAGTTTGCTGTGACGATTAATATCCAGTGTTTCTCCGTAATTGCCCAACATCTGGTTGATTCTGATCACCGCGATTTGTTCGGCCAGGTTGTTGGATCCACTGACTACCAGTGTCTGATCGCCGGATCTGGCCGCTTGGGCGAGATTGGCGGCAGCTCTCCGGATACCATTTTCCGCTTTGGGGTTTTTAAACGACCCGTTAACAGAGACCTGTCCACCGGCATTCATCAAGCCTGCCAATTCGTTGTGCAAAGTAGCAATGGCCAAACCCATTTCCGAAGGCCTAATCAATACGCGGTTGTCCGAACTGGCTCCCGTCAAAGAGAAATGAGACTCCACAGTAATGACTCTGTTCATCTCTGCATTCTCTACACTCTTTATCTTTCTCTTTTCAGACCACTGCCTGGCAAATTGCACCGGCGCGATCCATGTTCCCAGAAAATCGGCGCCCAAACTCACCACTACCGAAGCCTTATCAAATTGATAGGTGGGAAGGGCTTTGATGCCGAAAACCTCATCGTGCGCCTGTATCAGGGCCGAGGAAGAAACAGCGTCGTACTGTACGTGCTCCGTATTGGGATATTTACCTTTAAAGTCTTCAATGGCACTCAGGGCAGAAGGACTGTGGATGGTATTGCTGAGAATCCGAATGCGGGCACTCTCTGTCAACGCTGACTTTATGGTGTCGTCCACTTCCTCCCAACTCATTTTTTCAATGGATCCATTCTCCTCAATTCTACCCGGATGGCGGAGTCGGCTCGTGTCGTACAACTCCAGAACAGAGGCCTGTGCTCTCGCACTGGTTCCTCCTCCGGTAAGTTTAGACAGCGGATTGCCCTCGATTTTAATGGGTCGCCCCTCTCGCGTTTTCACAATAATCGGGCAAAAATCTCCACCCTTTACGAAATTACTCGAGTAATAGGTGGCCACCCCCGGAACAATGGCATCGGGTTGAATCAAATTGGGCAGGGCTCTCCTGACAGGCGCTTCACAGCCCGCTGCTATGGTCGCCGCACCCAAACCAAAACCGAGGTACTTTAAAAAGTCTCTTCGGGAGGCTGGAGGCAGGACATTCTCACTGTCCTCTTCCCTGGCCAGGTCATTGAGTACAGGAGCATCAAAAAACTCCTGATTTGAATCCGATTTTAGTTTTTCGGGATTGTTGACATCCTCCGTTCCAACCCAAAAATCTGTATTCTTTTCCTTCATATTGTACTGACTTTAAACGCTTTTCATATTAATAGTGACAGGTCTGACAATTCAGCCCTCCAATATCCTCCACTGTAACTTTGCTCTTATCTCCTGCCTTCAAGGCATCGTGATATTTCTTATACGCCTGCATATAGTATTCATTTCCATCCCCAAATCCCTGCACCTCGGTCTGGCGGTGACAATTGATACACCACCCCATAGACAATGTAGAATATTGCGCCAACACTTCCATTTCCTCTACTTTTCCATGACAAGTCTGACAATCCACATTGCCAGCAGTCACGTGCTGCGCGTGATTGAAGTAAACGTGCTCCGGAAGGTTGTGTACACGCACCCACTCTATGGGCCCGTAAACGTGATCTCTGTGATCATGGGTGAGGCTGGCAACGATGTCCTCCCACTGCTTATCCACTTCGACCCTCCCCTCTGCATCTATGAAATCTAGATTGTTGTCTCTTACAAATTCGTCCTCTATCCACTGTCGGTAAATGGCCTCTACCTCCTCCATCGACATCTTATCGAAGTCCTCTATATATACGTCGTTGTTAGGGTCGTAACCCAATGAAGCAAATATCTTGGTTATTTCTGCCGTACCGAACTGCGTTCCCTTTTTGATGGCGGTATGACAATTCATACAGGTAGATGCCGGCGGAATCAAAGCCTGCTTACTCCTCCTTGCAGCATCGTGACAATACTGGCAGTCAATTTCGTGTAAGCCCGCGTGCACGGCATGTGAAAATTTAATCGGCTGTTCCGGTGCATACGCCTGTTGTCTTCCCAGGTTAATGGCATTGTTGACGGTGGTGTACCCCCCTAGAATTATGACAATAAGGAGCACCAAACCGACCACCGTCTTACTGGTCAGAATGCTGAAAAAAGAACCCGGCTTTGGCACCCGGTTGGTTTCTTTGGCCAGGTGAATGGCTCTGAGAACATTGGCAATCCGGGCAAGGACCAGTGCCAGTAGTCCCAGTATAACTATCAGGGACACCAGCATAAAAGTATTGTCCGAGTCGTCCTCTACCTCCGTATCCGTTACATCTGCCACAGCCGGAGCACCGTAGGCACCGGTGTACACTCCGTCCACATACGCCAGGATATTGTCGATTTCCTGATCGCTGAGATTGGGAAAATTGTTCATTATGGCAGGTTCCCATTCATTCCAGATCTCAACGGCTTTCGGGTGCCCCTCCTGAATCATCCGCTGTGAATACCTGATAAAATACCTCAAATCTTCTCTTGGATAATCGCCCCATCTACCCTGCACACCTCCCAAAGCAGGACCGGTGAGGTCGTCTACCATATTCCTGTTGTGACAAGCGGCACAATGGGTCCTGAAAAGATCTCTCCCTTCGTCGAGATTAAGTCCTTCTTCCTCAATTTCTGCATATCCGGTCATCGGACTTGCAAAAAGAAAGCAAAAGAACAGAACTATTAAGCTGAGCCATCTAATATTCATCTGTTTAATTTTTTACTGAATCCAATACTGCAGACGGGAAAAAACGCACTTCCCTTATGTCTGTCAGTAAAACTCGCGGTCATTGACCGTTTTAATTGTTTGAATTTTTTAAGCCTGTCAGTAAATCTCCCGGTTTTGCACCGTTTGATCGAGATAATATCAATTAAAAATGTTTTAACAAAAAAATGACAGTTTCAATAATTTGGGCAAAAATAGGTCAATAGAACATCATTAACAATACTTCTTAAATATTCTGAATTATTTAGATGTTTTCTAAATAACCTAAACGGCAATCGGCGCTCTGATTGCTGCTTCTGGTCTGTAATCTAGCAGTTTTATGTCTTCAAATCCAAATTCATCGATATTTTTAACCTCGGGGTTGAGCTGAATTTGAGGGAGGGTTTTGGGTTTTCGATCGAGCTGAATTTTGGCTTGCTCTATGTGGTTTTTGTACAGGTGAACATCCCCGAAAGTATGTACAAATTCACCCACCTCCAGGTCACAAACCTGCGCAATCATGTGGGTGAGAAGACTGTATGAAGCTATATTGAACGGCACTCCCAAAAAGACATCCGCCGACCTCTGATACAGCTGGCAACTCAACTTTCCGCGATTGACGTAAAACTGAAACAGACAGTGACAGGGCGTCAAGGCCATTTGATCCAGCTCGCCGGCATTCCACGCATTGACAATCAGCCGCCTGGAATTGGGGTTGTTTTTAATGCCGTCGATTACATAATTGATCTGATCAACCACGCCTCCATCCGGCTTTGCCCACGACCTCCACTGCTTTCCATACACCGGTCCGAGTTCGCCCTGCTCGTCAGCCCATTCATTCCAAATCCGCACCCCGTTATCCTGCAGGTATTTGACATTGGTGTCGCCCTTTAAAAACCAAAGGAGTTCGTATACCACGGATTTAAAGTGCACCTTTTTGGTTGTGAGCAATGGAAATCCATCCCTGAGATCAAACCGCATCTGGTGGCCAAACAAGCTCAGCGTTCCCGTGCCCGTTCTGTCGTCGCGTTCATTTCCCTCATCCAGTATCCTGCCCAGTAATTCGAGATAGTTTTTCATGACTTCATTTTTATTCTTTCCGAATAACTCCCGAGGCAAAAAAACAAATTAAAAACTTTGCCTCCGGCTTTAATTTATGCGGTCAGGGACCGTTTCTTTTGAGTACACTGCGATTCTGCTTACCTTCGACTCGCGTTTTATGCAAAGTCGCGCAAATACGCGTTTACTGCTTTTCTGCGGGTGTAAAAAATATAGGTGTATCCGAATTTAACATATATATTAAAAATACATTTAAAATCCGGCTCAAAACTACTACTTTTAAACTTTGTTATCAAAGATTGAATTGAGATTTTTTATAATACAATCCGGCGGGATGAATAAAACGCTTCAATACACTGGATTTAGAGTGGATAAAAAACTGTGTTACCATGGGTTATAAATCTTTAAGGGCTTGTGCTGAAGATCTGGAAGCAACGGGTCAATTAATCAGGATCAAAGAGGAGGTGAATCCCCGGCTCGAAATGGCGGCCATTCACCGACGGGTTTATCGAGCGGACGGACCGGCATTGTTATTCGAAAGGGTTAAGGGATCTCCCTTCCAGGCCATTTCAAACCTGTACGGGACTTTTGAGAGGACTGAGTACATTTTTAGAAAAGAATTGCCGCTGGTAAAAAAGGTCATCGCTCTAAAGGCCGATCCTTCCAGGCTCATTAAACATCCCGGAAAATATCTTTCCGCACCTTTTACTGCGCTCAAAGGACTGCCACTGCGGAAGCGCTGGGGAGGTGCATCACTGGCCCACCATACCACTATCGATCAATTGCCACAGATTGTTTCCTGGCCAAAGGATGGAGGTGCCTTTATCACACTGCCGCAGGTTCTCTCTCTGGATCCCGACAAGGAGGGCATTATGAATTCCAATTTGGGTATGTATAGAATACAACTTTCGGGCAATGATTACACTCCCAATGAAGAAATTGGCCTGCACTACCAAATCCACCGGGGAATAGGCGTACATCACAGTCGGTACAACGAACTGGATCGCCCGTTCAGAATAAGCATTTTCACCGGAGGCCCACCCTCTCACGCATTTGCTGCCATAATGCCCTTGCCGGAGGGTCTGTCCGAGCTCACCTTTGCGGGAATGCTGGGAGGGCGTCGGTTCAGGTACAGAAAAAAGGGACAATACATTGTTTCCACCGATGCGGATTTTGTAATAACGGGCGTTGTAGAAAAGGAGAAAAAAAAACCTGAAGGGCCCTTTGGTGACCATCTGGGGTACTACAGTTTAGAGCATCCTTTTCCCGTCATGAAAGTCGATGCTGTATACCATCGAAAAAAACCATTGTGGCACTTTACCGTTGTGGGGCGCCCCCCCGCCGAAGATTCCTCTTTTGGTTGGTTGATACACGAATTGGTCAAAGAACTGGCGCCTCAGGAATTTCCGGGACTCAAAGAACTCAATGCCGTAGATGCTGCCGGCGTGCATCCCTTATTACTGGCCATAGGCAGTGAGCGTTACATGCCTTTCAGAGACAAAAAACCGGAAGAATTGCTGACCATCGCCAACCGGATTCTCGGAAGTGGCCAGACCTCTCTTGCAAAATATCTGTGGATTGCCGACGGAGGTGACAGCCCTTCTCTATCGACCCACGATATCCGATCTTTTTTTCAACACATACTGTCGAGAATTCACCTGGACCGGGACATTCACTTTCAAACAAAAACGACTATTGACACCCTGGACTACAGCGGTACGGGCTGGAACGAGGGTTCAAAGGTGATTATCGCCTGCTCAGGGCCGGTGGTCAGGGAGCTGCGCGCTACCCTGCCCGAAGATTTTCAATTGCAGTCTCCCTTTCAAAATCCGGTCTTTTTTGACCGCGGAATACTCTGCATAGGCGGACCCAATTATCAAAGTCAAGTGAAAGCTGCTGAGGATATCCACCGATTGAAAAAACAGCTCAAAGCCTTGGATACCAAGCACATCCCCCTCGTGATTTTGTGCGACGACAGTGCCTTTACGGCAGCCAATCCCGACAATTTTGTATGGGTGACTTTTACCCGCTCCAACCCGTCTCACGACATGCATGCGGTGGGTGAAGAATTCGACAACAAACACTGGAAAGCCAGCGGGCCGATAATCATTGATGCCCGCACAAAACCCCATCATGCGCCAGAACTCATTCCGGACGCAAAAACGGAGGAAAAAGTCAATAGGTTTTTTACCCAAAATGGCCCGCTCAGCGGTCTTGAATAAAAACGAAGTTCTCGGACAGGGATTTCTTTTTCTCCATATACGCATCCGGGTCCTTTTCGGGTATTAATTCACCTTTGGGATCGATTCGGTAAACCCGATAACCCCATTCCAGCAATTGTTCTTTGGCTCTCCGGTGACTTTGGTTCGATCGGTCAGCGGCCAAATACTCCATTACGACTGCGATGTTATTTTCCTGAAGGATCTTTTTTCCTCCCTCAATCACCTGGTCTTCGGCGCCCTCCACATCAATTTTAATGACGTCCGGGAGTCGTTGAAGTTCATCGGCCAATGAATCCAGGGTAACCGCTTGAACCGTATTCTTAACCGCATTCACCTTTTGTCTCCACTTTTCATTTTGGTATTGTGAAATATCGAGGGAATTGTATTCAGAATACAGGGCCGGGAATTCGAAAAAGGTCAGTTCTCCACATGTATTGGATACGGCTTTTTTAAAAACTTCTACGCGATCAATGGACGCTGTATTTAATTTCAACAACTCAAAGGAAAATTCCGAGGGTTCAAAAGCGCAGACGCTTCCGTCGGGACCGACCAGCTCTGCGGCCAACAAAGAAAAGTAACCGTAGTGGGCTCCGACGTCCCAGAATACCTGACCGGCCTCCAATCTGCGAATCAAAAAGGCCGCCAACTCGATCTCCGATGGATGGGACTTCCCCCCGGTCAGATAAATATCGGTAGCAGCCGGCAAGTTCAACCTCATTTCTCTGTCAAAAAAAGTATTGCTCACTTCGCGCTTACTCCCCCTATAAGGGTACACCCACTTTCTGTACAGTACCGCGTGCAGGTATTTTACCGGATGGTGGGCCAATCGCCCCCATCTGGTCTTTTTTGCCAGGGCCTCCACCCCCTTCAGCTTTTTCAACAACTCCACTTTGTCCATTTTTTCTGTTTAATGTTCCCCCTTCGGAAAACAGACCACACAAAATTAACTCAAAAAAATGGAATAATTACATGTCAAATTTTTGAAGTTATCTTTTATTCGGATTTGAGAGAACCTTAATTGAAACCTAACATATGCCAGTCTGAGGACGCACAATTCTTGAAATTAAGATCATCGTACCACATCGTAGGATCGGCCTTTTGATAACTTTTCGAGGTGACTGAGCGTACCCGTTAGGGTGAATGTCCGGGGGACATTCAAGCGAAGGAACCGCGAAGCGGGCGGGTTGGCTGAAAACTCTCTTTTTTAGAAATATATCCTAAATATTAAACCATCATGAAAAATATGGAGTCAATGTTTTGCGGTTTGTTGGTACTCTCGGTTTTGAAAACTCTAGAAAGAAAAATTATAGCAGTTGAGTTAAACCCGGTTAAGAGGCTTTAACTGTCTGAGCGCTTTAAATCCCGATAGACTTTTAACAGCAATTTAGACTCTTATCTATTTTAATAGAGATGAAAAGCACCCCTCCGCTACGAACCATACGGATTAAAAGAAGCGAGTTTTAAAGCCGACATAGCAAGACCTTCAACAGTGGACCGACCTGTCCCCAATTCACCGTGTCCCCAACTTGTTGGTGGATTGGTGGAAAATTATCAAGAGCCGTGATTTTTTGTTTCTTTTGTACGTGTCCCCAACTCGTTGGTGGATCTAGACAAAAG
>SKYC01000415.1 GCA_007128085.1 Saprospiraceae bacterium
GGAGCGTATCCAGTCCTCCGTTTTGGGCTTTGGAGTCAATGTAAATCAAATCTTCCAGGCCGATTCTGAAATGGTTGGGACGCCGGAATCACTGAGTTCTCTTGCGGGGAAAGTTTTTGATCTCCCCCAACTGAGGCTTCTTTTTCTCCAGCTCCTGGAATTCAATTACGCACTTTTAAAAAAGGATCGCAAAGCACTGGTCGAACGGGCGAACACTTCTCTTTACTCCCGTGGACGCACACTGAAGATTCAAAACTGCGAGTCCGGTAGGGTATTGAATGCTGAGATTCTGGAGGTCGATGAGGGTGGAAAAGCAAAAATACTTTGCGATGGTTCCCGTCGGTGGGTCAGCGTATTTGACTGGAAAATCCTGACGGGCTAATGCCGCACGGTTAATCTGAATGGTGTATAACTTATTTGTATTAATCCTGTTAGTAAAGAACCGTTGCACTTTTTGGACGAATTAATTTTATGGACAATGAAAGGAAGTACAAATACCCGGGCGGTACTCTTGTTTATAGGAGATGAGCTACTCATCGGCCAGACGGAAAACACCAATGCGGGCTGGATGGCCCGCAAACTGGTGGAGTGGGGCATTGAAACCATTGAGATGAGAACACTTATGGACGACAGAGAAGTCATTAAAAACGCATTTGAAGAGGCGTGGGAAAAAGGAGACCTCATCATTTCTACCGGGGGGTTGGGGCCCACCAATGACGATATGACGGCAGAGGTGTTGGCTGATTTTTGCCGTGCTGAATTGGAGTTCAATGAGGAGGTATTTAGCTGGATTAAGGAATACAAGGAAAAACAAGGGCAGTCGGTGAATAGCTTACACGAGAAACAAGCGGTATTGCCCACCGGACTGCAGTACTTTAGAAATGAGAGCGGAACGGCTCCGGCCATGTTGTACGAAAAAGGAGATAAAGTCATAGTGGCCTTGCCGGGTGTGCCGTATGAGATGAAAGAATTGTTGACAGATAAAATTTATCCCCGACTAAAGGAAAAGTTGATCAGCGATAACTTAAAAACCACCACCTTATTGACGGCGGGGATTCCAGAGAGTGAAATCGCCGGGCAGTTAGAAGATTTTGAAAACCAATTGCCCAAAAGTCTCTCTATTGCGTATTTGCCGGGCCTGGTGAGAGTCAGGATTCGATTGAGTGCCCGTGCGGACTCTGAATCCAAAGCGGAGGAGGTGTTGCAAAAGTACAGCCAAGAGCTCCAATCCATTTTGGGAGATGCCGTTTACGGTCGCGGTGAAGAAACCCTGGAGGGAGTGTTGGGAGGGCTACTCAAAAAAAACAATTTGAGTTTGGCAACCGCGGAGAGTTGCACTGGTGGATATATTGCACATTTAATTACGTCGGTCGCCGGATCCTCCGATTACTACAAGGGGTCGGTTGTCGCCTACAGCAATGAGATTAAAAAAGGACAATTGGGGGTAAAGGAATCAACACTGGAGGAGTACGGAGCAGTCAGTGAAGAGACAGTGAGAGAAATGCTGGCCGGGGTTTGCCATAAATTTCAAACCGATTTGGGTATAGCGGTATCCGGAATTGCGGGGCCGGGAGGTGGCTCGGAGGAAAAGCCGGTAGGTACGGTATGTGTGGCTGTTGGAAGGCCCGACGATTATAGGCTGGAGACCTATCAACTCAATCAAAACAGACTGTTAAATATCGAAAAGTCTTCACTTTTGGCAATCAATATGCTCAGATTATTTTTATGGGGTGATTAATTCTATTATTTTTGCACAAAATTTTAAATATGGCAAAGGTCGATCTAATAATGCCCAAAATGGGTGAAAGTATCATTGAAGCAACCATTCTCAAGTGGTTGAAGAAGGAAGGCGATTCCGTGGAGATGGATGAAACCATACTCGAAATTGCCACAGACAAAGTAGACAGCGAAATACCCTCTCCCGTCGACGGTGTCATTTCCAAAATTTTGTTCCCCGAAGATGAAACGGTGGAAATCGGTAAGGTGATCGCCCATATTACTACAGAGGGCGAAGACCAGGAAGTGCAATCCTCACCATCTGTAGAAGATGAGGAACCCGCGGAGGCCTCCTCAGAAGAACCAAAAGAGAGCGATCGGGAACCAGCTCCCCAACCCCAAAGGGCTGAACCTGCGACAGCTGTTTCGGAAGAATCTCTCAGACCGGGTGCTGTATCCGGAGAGAGTACGCGTTTTTACAGCCCGTTGGTCAGAAGTATTGCCGCCAGTGAAAATGTATCGCTGGAGGAACTGGAGGCCATTGAAGGAACCGGAATGAAAGGCCGGGTGACGAAAAACGACATTCTCAACTACCTGGAAACCAGAGGCCAGGCTCCCGTGATTAAAGAGGAGAAAGCTGCGCAAAAAACGGCTCCTGCCTCTAAATCTGCCTCTGCAGACCGCGAACCGGTAAAGGCCGGTGCCAATGAAGAGGTCATTGAAATGGACCGAATGAGAAAAATGATTGCTGCTCATATGGTGGAGTCCAAGCATACCTCCCCACATGTCACCTCTTTTGTGGAAGCAGATGTCACCAACCTATTCAATTGGAGAAGTAAAAACAAGGTGGCTTTTCAGGAAAAATACGGCCAGCGCCTCACTTTTACCCCCATTTTTATGGAGGCGGTTTGCAAGTCCATTCTGGATTACCCCATGATCAATATCTCAGTCAAAGGAGAGAGTATTGTAAAGAAAAATTACATCAATATCGGAATGGCGACGGCTTTGCCCAATGGAAACCTAATTGTTCCCGTTATTAAAAATGCAGATCGGCTCAATTTGGCCGGTCTCGCTGCCGGAGTAAATGACCTGGCCAACAGGGCGCGCGAGAATAAACTTCAGCCCGACGAAATTCAGGGAGGCACATTTACACTCACCAATGTGGGTACGTTCGGCAATGTAATGGGTACGCCCATTATTTCTCAGCCGCAGGTTGCGGTAATGGCAACGGGTGCCATCAGAAAGAAACCCGCTGTTGTTGAAACGGAATACGGAGATGTCATCGCCATCAGGCAAATGATGTATCTCTCGCTGTCATACGATCACCGGGTGGTCGATGGATTCCTGGGAGGCTCATTTGTCAGAAAAGTGGCCGATTACCTGGAAGACTTTGATCCCAATCGCCCAATTTAGTGGCTGAATTCAAAGAAATGAATGTTTTGTATAGATGCAAATTGGGTCGTTAGATGTATTGGAATTGGGTTGATGAGCTCAATTTCCCTGGTGCATATTTCGGCTCAGTCGGATACGGCCCTGGTCAAAACAGATACGATTCCCGCCATTTCTGTAGATTCGATCAATTTGCTGACCTCAAAAGCTGTTCAGTA
>SKYC01000007.1 GCA_007128085.1 Saprospiraceae bacterium
CTTCTTTTCTTCCAGGTATTCCTCTCCTTTATCAGACTCAATACTGCTTATATAGTCGTCAAATATAGCGGTAAACTTCTCCTTTCTATCGGGTTTGGAAAAACCTCCTCTGGCGACTTCAAGTACAGCGTCTGCGAGTTTTGAATTCATATCATTAAAGAGCTCTTCGTCTCTTTCGGGTAGAACAACATCTCTTTTTACGGTTGCGGATTCGCCCACTTTTTGAGCCAGATCCAACTGAGCCTGGCATTGTACTTTAATGGCTTCGTGTCCAACCTTTATCGCTTCTATCACTTCACTCTCCTGACATTCATTGCCCTCTCCCTCTACCATCATCACATTGTCCATGGTCGCGGCGACAATAATATCCAGGGTTGCATTTTCGAGGTCTGATCTACAGGGATTGACCACGTATTGACCATTTATTTTAGCCACTCTGACTTCAGAAATGGGGCCATCCCACGGAATATCAGAGACAGACAAAGCCGCTGACGCAGCCAATGCCGCGTAAGAGTCGGGCAGGGTCTCTCCATCGGCAGAAATCAAATTGATCACCACCTGGGTTTCGTTCATGTATTTATCGGGGAACAAGGGTCTGATCGCCCGGTCTACCAACCTGCATATCAAGACTTCGTAATCAGAAAGTCGGGTCTCTCTCCTGAAAAAGTTTCCGGGGATTTTACCTGCGGAAGCAAACTTTTCCTGATAATCTACAGACAGCGGAAAAAAGGGCGCATCCGGTTTTGCTTCTTTATTACTTACGACGGAAGCAAACAACATGGTGTCTCCAATTCTCACGACTACCGATCCGTGTGCCTGTGTAGCGAGTTTTCCCGTTTCTATTATTACATCTTGACCATCAGGTAGTTGAAAGCTGATGGTTGTTGGTATTTGTTTTCCCATAATTTACAATATAAAAAATTAATAAAAGTGAAGCTTTACTCAGGTGTAACTTTAACTTTAAACAATGAATGCCCCTGCGATACAGAGGCATTCATTAAAATTATTTTCTAATTCCCAATTTCTCCAGGAGTTCTCTGTATTTAACAATGTCTCTTCCAGCGAGGTATCGAAGCATTCTTCTTCTTTTACCCACCAGCGTAAGCAGTGTTTTCCTACTGGAGTGGTCCTTGTTGTTTCTTTTAAGGTGTTCAGCCAAACCCTTGATTTTATGGGTTGCCAGTGCTATCTGAGCTTCGGTTGAACCGGTATTGGATTCTGCACCACCGTACTCCTTAAAGATTTTAATTTTGTCTTCTTTGGTTAAATAATTTGCCATTTGATTTAGTTGATTTAGTTACCAATAGTGATCTCTTGGATCAGTTATAGCGGTGCAAAGGTACAAAAATATCTACACTGGTTGTACTGCTTGACAATTTTCTTCAGATTTGAGAAAAAAATAAACATCATTCCAATTTTGCCGCATTCCAAAGAGCATCCATTTCTTCCAGACTCATTTCTACCAGGTCTTTATCCGCGTTTTTCTCTATGTATTCAAAGCGCTTTTTGAACTTCAGATTGACTTTTGCCAGGGCAGACTCCGGATCAATTCCTTCAAATCTCGCATAATTGATCAGAGAAAAAAGCAAATCCCCGAACTCCTCTTCTTTATCTCCGTAATTTCCACTCCCCATGGCTTCCTCAAACTCCTCCATTTCCTCCTTCACCTTTTCCCAAACCTGCTCTTTCTCCTCCCATTCAAATCCCACCTGTGCTGTTTTTTCCTGCATTCGATAAGCCTTCACCATGGCCGGCAGGGAGTTTGGAACGCCACCCAACACACTCTTTTTTCCGCTCTTCAACTTGATTTGCTCCCAGTTCCTTTTTACTTCGGCCTCTCCTTCGACTTTCAAGTCTCCGTAAATATGAGGGTGGCGCTGGATCAATTTGTCGCATACATCGTTTAGGGCTTCCTCTATGGTGAAGCGATTCTGCTCGGAGGCTATTTTCGCATAAAAAACCAGATGAAGCATGATGTCTCCAAGCTCTTCTTTAATGTCCTCCCAGTTTTCCTCCGTGATGGCATCGGCCAATTCATAGGTCTCTTCTATGGTGAGGTTCCTCAAACTGTGTATGGTCTGAACCCTGTCCCAGGGACACTCCCTTCTGAGGTCATCCATTATTTTCAGCAGTCTTTCAAAGGCTTCTTTTTTTTCTTCCATCATTTTGATCCTTTATTTTCCGTAGACAATCGTGCAAAACTAAACTATTACCGTTACCTTTGCGTTACCAAAGTAAAACAAAAATGGAATTCCTATACACCTTATTTATCGTTTTGGCATTCATCGGAATTGCCTTCTTTTTAATCAATCTCCGCCAGATTTTCACCGGAAAGGAATTCAGAGGCACCTGTGGATCCAACAGCCCCTTCCTTAAAGAAAAACTCGGAGCTTGCTCTGTTTGTGGTAAAAAACCGGAAGAGGAGTGCCAAGGTGATGCAGAGCAAAGAGCTGCGGCAGGAGCCTGATCAGGTAAGATCGGGGAAGTGGCCCATTAAATCCTTTTTGACCTTCAGGTATTCTTCGTTTTCTTTATATCGCTTTCCCTTAATGGGGATACGCTCGATCACTTTTATGCCTCCTTTTTTGACGAAGTGAATTTTTTCCGGATTGTTGGTCATTAGTTTTACTTTCTCTATTTCGAAGTACTTCAAAATTTCAACGGCTATTTCATAACTCCTTTCGTCCGGCTCAAACCCCAGGTGAACATTCGCATCTATGGTATTCAGCCCCTCCTCATCCTGTATGTTGTAGGCCTTCATCTTATTGATCAATCCAATTCCCCGCCCCTCTTGTCTCAGGTAGATGATCACCCCCCCTTTTTCAGCTATCAGCGCCATGGAGTTTTTCAGCTGGTCACCACAGTCACATCGAGTCGATCCCAGCAGATCTCCCGTAAAACATTCAGAGTGAATTCTGACCAGTACCGGCCGTGTATTGTCAATTTTCGAGGCTATGGCCAGATGGGGCATCAATTCATCCGATAAGTCACTAAAAGCGTGTAAGGTGAAGTTACCCCATTTAGTCGGGATATTGGTTTTGACTTGTAGGTTCATTTCTATTATTTAACCTTCTATGGAGTTACCATGAAGCTGGGTAAAGTTTGTCCCCGGTTCTTATAAAAATCTTCGAATGCACAATCGGTTTACGAGTGCAAAAGTAAAGTGAAATTCGCAGGTTTTGTTCAGGAAAAGGCGAGATATTTGAGAAACACTACCAGCGGTTGATAAATCTGGTGTACAAAATCAATCCACCACTGATAACCAATGCACCCGAAGCAACGACAAGTATTAACATTTTACCCATTCTTTTTTCTA
>SKYC01000164.1 GCA_007128085.1 Saprospiraceae bacterium
CATTAGGAAAAATCTTTCCTCAACGTAGCTATGGCTACGCTTGTGGAATATTTTCCCTTCTTCCTCGATCTTGAATTTTTCGCTCATTTTCACGACAAAAGGGTTTTCGGAGTGGACTCATATCTGATTACAGTTATATTTGGAAATAGCCTTTTTAATAGATATTGCTTATTTCCACTTTTACAAAAAAAAGAGAGCACAAAATTCGATAATGGCGACGGCCATATTATTGGCAAAAAAAATACTTATCTTTACGCTCGGCAGTTTTAACATTAGAATTTTTCTCCAAAATCTATGTTTATGGGCATACTCCCCGACCAGTTGAACAGTTACAAAAAGTTTCTCTTTTTTATATTCAACCACAGGAATTCAGCAATCTTCAATGCCAATACAGATAAGGAATTGAGGGATCTGGCTGAAGATGAGGGGGATGAATCCACCACCGACTATTCCGGACCCGAAGATTTGGTGGAAGACCTGATTGAAATGGGCCCCACCTACATCAAACTCGGACAGTTGCTGTCCACCCGCCCCGACTTGCTTCCGGATCACTATTTGGAAGCCTTGGCCGAATTGCAGGACGATGTTGAATCCATATCCTTCGAACAAGTACGTGAAATGGTGGAAGAGGATATCGGCATGCGGATTTCCAAGGCCTTTGAGTACTTTGAAGAAGAACCCATGGCAACTGCTTCAATTGGCCAGGTACACAAAGCAAAATTGACATCCGGCAAAGAAGTGGCCGTAAAAATAAGGAGGCCCGGGGTAAAAAAGGACTTTTTAGAAGATTTGAACACATTGAAGAAAGTCGCCGATCTGGCTGTAAAACACAACAAAAAGGCTCGTCAATACGGCTTTGACAATATTTTAGAGGAGTTTCGCCACATGCTGCTCAAAGAATTGGACTATACCCGTGAAGCGGAAAATTTAGTTACTTTGGGTAGGAACCTAAAAGAATTTAAACACTTATTTGTCCCACAACCCATTGCAGATTATTCCAGCTCCAGAGTACTGACCATGGAGTACGTCAAAGGAAAAAAAGTAACAGAACTGAGTTCGCTCAAAATGATGGAAACCGACTTTTCCCCCGTAGTCGACGAGTTGGTAAAAGCCTATTTGAAGCAAATAGTGTTCGATGGTTTTGCCCATGCGGATCCGCACCCGGGCAATATTCACCTCATGGAGGACAACCGAATTGCACTAATGGACCTGGGAATGGTGGCCCGCTTCTCCCCTACGCTTCAGGAAAATATTTTAAAACTCCTTATAGCCATCGGCGAATACCATATAGATGAAGTGGCCGACATCATACTCGATATGAGTACCATAGGCGAAGAGGTCGACATTCCGGCATTCCGAAAAGATGTGGCCAGATTGGTCATGGATCACCAATACCGCGAGGTAAAAGACATGCAAACCGGTCAACTCATCATTCAAATTAACCGAATAGCTGCTGAGAGCGGCATCAAAATTGCTGTCCAGCTGAATATCCTGGGTAAAATTTTGTTGAATATGGATAAAATCATAGCCACTCTTACCCCCAACTTTGATTTCCAGAAAGCCATCAGCAAAAATGTGGAAAGTATGATGCTTCAAAAGGTGAAAAAAGAAATTCAACCGCACAATTTTTTCGCCAAAGCACTGGAAACTAAGAGGCTTATGGAACAACTTCCGGATAGAATCAATAAAATCACTAAGAACCTCGCAGAGAATAAGTTCGAAATCAAAGTCAATGCACTGGATGAAAAGCGATTGACTTCCGATTTTCAAAAAGTGGCCAACCGAATCACACTCGGACTCATTATCGCTTCTATGATCATCGGAGCTTCTCTGTTGATGAGGGTGTCCTCCACTTTCAGCATTTTAGGATATCCGGGTTTGCCGATGCTGTTGTTTTTATTTGCCGCTATCGCAGGGATTGTATTGGTCGTCACTATACTGCTTCGCGATGAAGACTTCAGGAGAAAATAGGCCTGAAACCCTGTCCGATCCCATGTGATTTTATTGTATTGGGCCTATTGAATAATAAATGGCAATGTATGGAGTACAGGAGGCTGAGGTGATAAGATTAAGATGTCGCCACTCTGTGGCTGGAATAATTGATCGTTAAATTTCCTACAAAGGTGTCGCCACTCTGTGGCTTTTTTTGTATTCAGGTTGAGACATTATTAAACCCTGAAATCCTTAGGTTTTCTCCTATATTTTCAGTGACATCAATAGTTATTGGAATTTTGATTCCCGAAAACCTTGCCCCATCCCTAAAGGGTGGGTTTTCTCAACCTAAGTTTAAAAAAAAAAAAATCTTTAAAACTGCGCGCTGATTCCCCTTTAGGGGACAGGGGGCGAGCGTGGGCAAAAACAATTAAACCAACGTGCTATGTGCCTCACAAATCCCCTCCTGAACAGATCTCTTGCTTCCTACATTTAGTCCCGCTGGGACTGCTGCCTTATTGCTTCCTATTGCTGCCTTCGAGAGCCTCAGGCAGCGGATAGTTGAGATTGGCAAGGAATTTCCGGTGGCTGAGGCTCTCGAAGCCCCGGAAATTTATCCCTATAATCACACCAACTAAACATATACTAAGATGTTCTTATTCACATGTCTTTACCACCTCCCAATTGGTTAAAGGAATTTCATTATCTGTCACGTGCCCAATTCGATAATTTTAAATCGCAGGAGCTGATCATGCACCTTCCATACCTATCATTTTGAACCGCTCTATGGTTTTCAATGGGTTATCAGATTTGAATACACTGCTCCCTGCTACGAGTACCCTGGCTCCTGCTTCCAATATTGCAGTGGCATTTTGAAGCCCCACACCACCGTCTACTTCAATCAGTGCACGGGCATTTCTCTTCTCGATCATATTGGCAAGCGCCCTGACTTTGGGTATGGTTCGGTAAATAAATTTCTGTCCTCCAAAACCGGGGTTTACCGACATCACAACAACGAGATCGAGATCTTCGATCACGTCTTCAACTACTTGAATGGGCGTATGCGGGTTGAGGGCCACTCCCGCTTTCGCTCCGGCAGCCTGAATCTGCTGAATGGTTCGGTGCAAATGAGGGCAAGCTTCAGCATGCACGGTAATTACATCTGCTCCGGCGCGGACAAAATCCTCTATGTATTTTTCCGGTTCCACGATCATGAGGTGCACGTCCAGGGGCTTCTCTGTCAGCTTGTTGGCGCATTCCACGATCATCATACCGTAAGATATATTGGGGACAAACCGCCCGTCCATTACATCCAGATGAAGCCAGTCGGCCTGACTGTTGTTGAACATATCAATTTCACCGGCCAG
>SKYC01000311.1 GCA_007128085.1 Saprospiraceae bacterium
AATCCGGAGAACACAAATTTAACCGACTGGTAATATTAAGTTAAAATGCATTCATGCTACGTGATGTACTTTTGTCGTGTAAAAATCAAAAGCTATGCATTTTCTTCAAAATTCCTTTATTTTCTTCATTTTTTTACTAACAGGTCTTTGTATACTGAGTTCTTGTCAAAGTTCATCAGAAATCGATGCGGAAGAAAAGAAAAATAACCGGATAGAATTGCAAAAGTTCTGCCTAAAAAATTCACCTCTGATTGGCGTGTTCAACGAAAACACTTTTTACGAAGGTGGGTTTTCAGGATTGCATTACATCCCGGGAACGGATATGGAATTCTACGCCATCAATGACCGGGGCCCAAATTTTGATGCCTCTGAACATCCTTTGGCAGCCGGCAAAAATATAAAATTGTTCCCCTTTCCGGATTACTCCCAAAAGATATTGAGATTAAAAGTTGAGGGAGACGAACTGGTTACAGGAAATGTAAAAACCATTTCAACGGCTGATGGAACTCCAACAAGCGGCCTGCCTGTTCCCGGACTTGGAGGAGAGTGGCCTGAAGTGGCGTGGAGCGATTTTTCAGCTGCAAATGCAGGTCTTGATACCCTTGGAATAGACGCCGAGGGAATTGTCCAGGATGCGGATGGAAATTTTTGGATTGTAGAAGAATACCGCCCTTCCATATTAAAAACCGACGGTCAGACGGGGGAAATCCTGAAAATTTACAGCCCGTTCCCGATTCCAAAATCCAGTATTCCACTCGATGAGGTGTTGAAAAAAAGGCGACCCAACAGAGGATTTGAAGCGGTGGCCGTTGTACCCGAGGGAAAGGTCTATGCGATGATGCAATCCCCACTTTGGAACCCGGATCGATCCATGAACGACCACAGCAGAATCGTCCGAATTCTGGAATTGGATCCGAAAACTGGAGATACTCAGTTCTATCTGTATGAAATGCGAGCAGCTGAGGGGGCGTTAAGACAAGCAGATTGGAAAATTGGCGATATGGTGGCTGTAAACCACCACCAGTTTTTGGTTATTGAACACGCGAGCAGAAACGAAAATCAGTATTTTGATATTTTTCTCATCGACATTCAGGATGCCACCCCTATAAAAGAAGAGGGTTATGATGGAAAAACTCCGGAAGAATTGCTGGATAAAGATGGTCTGACATCAGCCGGAATCGTTCCCGTCTCCAAACAGCATTTTATCAATTTACTCGAACTGGGTTACGACCGGAGTCACGACAAACCCGAGGGAATAACCATACTCGATTCCAGGACAATAGCGGTGGTTAACGACAACGATTACGGTATAGATGCAATAGCAGACAAGGATTCAGAAACCTGGAATATTATCAACAACGGTATACAGTCGTGCCTCTACATAATCACCCTGCCCGAGGACATGGAGTTGGACTTAGAAAGGTGAGCTCCAATACACAGATTTTTGGCGTCGACATAACACTCAACCCCGCAATATAAAAATACCCGGATTGGGTTGAGGCTTATTTTATAAACATGAGCTCCCGGTATTTCGCAAAAGGCCAGTACTCGTTATCGATCAGGTATTCCAGCCGGTCGGATAAAATTCGAATGGAATCCATTAGGGGTTTTACCTTTTGGCAATAGGACTGTGCCCTTTCATAACTGTCTTCAATACTATTGGATGAACGTCGAAGTTCGGTCATTCTTTGAACGGTCCCGGCTATTTCCTGAATACAGGTGTTCAGTCGTTTCAGTATATCCATTTGGGCGGTAAATTCATTGTCTTGCAGTCCGAGGTTTCTCAGGTTTTCAATGTTTTTGGCCACCGTATTTTGATACTTAATGGCTACAGGAAGCACCTGATTGAACATCATTTCTCCCAAAGTGCGGGACTCTATCTGAATGCTGATGCTGTAATTATCGAGCAGCACTTCCCTGTGAGCTTCTAACTCTCTTTTGGTCAGTACATTGGATTTAGAAAACAACTCAATGGTTTCATCGCTGGTATAAGCGAGAAGCGCTTTAGGGGTAGACTTGATATTGCTCAGCCCTCTTTTCTCCGCTTCGACTACCCATTCATCACTGTATCCATCTCCCTCGAATAAAATGGGTCGAGATTCCTTTATATACGCCTTTATGACACTCAAGATGGCAGATTCCTGCGCCATCCCCTCCTCCACTTTTTTATCGACCGACTCTTTAAACTCGGTGAGTTGCTGGGCGGCAATGGTATTCATCACCGTCATGGGAGCTGCACAATTTCTCAGAGACCCCACCATTCGGATTTCAAATTTATTTCCGGTAAAGGCAAAGGGTGAGGTCCTGTTCCTGTCCGTATTGTCTATTTCGAGATTGGGGATTTTTTTCAATAAATTCAATACCCGCTCAACCCCCTGTTCATCAGCCCGTATGTCGTTTTCTATGTCGTCAAGGACTTTCCTCAAGGTGCTTCCAATGAAGACCGACACAATGGCCGGAGGGGCTTCGTTGGCACCCAGCCTATGGTCATTGGAGGGGGAGGCAATACTGGCGCGCAGTATGTCTGCGTGTTTCCATACTGCGTAAATGGTGGAGACAAAGAAGGTCAGAAACCGAAGGTTTTTGCCCGGGTTTTTGCCCGGAGAAAGCAAATTTATACCCGTATCTGTAGACATGGACCAGTTGTTGTGCTTGCCCGATCCATTGACCCCTTCAAACGGTTTTTCGTGGAGCAAGACGCGTAGTTTGTGGCGTTGAGCAACCCTGTCCATCACGTCCATTAACAATTGATTGTGATCCACTGCCACATTGACCTCTTCATACATCGGAGCCATCTCGTACTGTCCGGGGCCCACCTCATTGTGTCTGGTTCGAACCGGAATGCCCAGTTTATGACATTCTGCTTCCAAGTCACGCATAAAATTATACACCCTTTCCGGTATTGATCCAAAGTAGTGATCATCCAGTTGTTGTCCTTTGGGCGAGTATTTGCCGATCAGGGTTCTCCCACACATCATCAGGTCGGGTCGGGTATAAAAGGTGGCTTCATCTACCAAAAAGTATTCCTGCTCCCAGCCAAGCGTAGTGGTGATTTTGCCCACCGACACATCGAAGAGTTTGCAAACAGCCAGTGCCGATGACTCGAGAAAAGTCGCCGATTTTAATAGCGGCAATTTGTAGTCCATGGCATCGCCGCCATAGGTCACGAAAATGGTTGGAATACAGAGCGTTTTTCCCTGGCCAACCTCTAAAATAAATGCGGGGGAAGTGGGATCCCAGGCAGTGTATCCCCTGGCTTCAAAAGTAGACCTCAA
>SKYC01000327.1 GCA_007128085.1 Saprospiraceae bacterium
AAAACCAGGGTCGGTATTGATATCCGCGTGAACTTCCAACTCAACATCGTATTTATCCAACAATTCACAGAGGCCGTAGGCTACTTCCACTGATTTGGCCACTTCGTTGATCATTCGCTCTTTGACTGACATCTTGACCTTCGATTTACAGTTGCTGATAAACATAAAACCTCCCCGATGTTCCCTGAGAAATACAATTACGCTGGCAAATTCCACCTGGCTGCCTCGCACTCGGCTATCGGTACCGATGCAAACTTTCATGCGGTGCCCCATGGCCGTTTCTTTAATAAGGGTTTCCTCTACATTGTTTAAAAGTGAACCATTCAGAATTTCACCATTGAGTCTTCGCCATTCCATCGGTCAATATTGTAGTGATTAAAAGCTAAAGTTATGAAAAACCCTGACTTATGTATCTTTTTTTTATTAAATTAACACAAATACCACATAGCCAATACAAGGGGAAGGACAAAAAATCCAGTATTTTGGCTCCTTAAGGATTACTTATACCGAGACTAAATCATTGTATTTCAATTATTTAAACAAATCAACTTGACATTATTCACGGAAAAACCGGGTAAGGAGTATGGAATCCCTTTTTTCTAACTTTCTTTCAATTGGCCAGCCTCCAGCTTTACAATTCTGGCGGGAAATTTGTCCAACACCCGGTAATCGTGGGTGGCCAGCAGGATGGCTGTTCCTTTTTCATTGTTGAGTCTGCTGAAAAGGTACATGATTTCATCTGTCATAAAAGGGTCCAGGTTTCCAGTGGGCTCATCGGCAATGATGAGTTCGGGATCGTTCAAAATGGCCCTGGCTATCGCCAGTCTCTGCTGCTCCCCTCCCGACAACCGGAGTGGATAGGCCTTCCTTTTGTGCTCCAGCCCCACCCATTGCAATACCTCCATGATTTTTTCTTTCCTGCCTGCCTTGGGATATCGCGTTGCCCTCAATACAAAATCCAGGTTCTGCTCGGCATTCAGATCTGGCAGCAACTTGAAGTCCTGAAAAACCATGCCGATTTTTCGCCGGTATAAATGCAATTTGGAGCGCTTCAGCCTGCTGAGGTTGATGCCGGTAACAAGGGCTGTGCCGCGTTTCACCTCCTGTGCACCGTAAAGGCATTTCAAAAGCGTGGATTTTCCACTTCCCGTATATCCCACGAGATAAGCAAATTCTGACTTTCGGAGTTTGAAGTTGATATCTGTTAAGACGGGAATCTTCCCGTAAAACAAATCAACAGATTGAATATCTATAACCAAAGAGTGGTCGGTATCGCTCATATTATAATTTTCAAGGTTTGGGTTCATCGACCGTGCAACAGAATTCAAGTTCGCTCCTAATCTGAAGTGGGGACAAAATTTACCAAAGGCCGCCCCGTTAATGCAATGTAATTTAGGAGGATTTTAAGAGTCGATAATTGGCTCTTTATTCACTGAATTCCCTAAATTAAAGTAATTTTGCATAAAGATAAGATTTATTGTAAAACCGTCCATATGCGGTCGATAATTGTCTGTTGAGTAAAGGTGTAAATCGGTCGCAGGCACTCAGATAAACAAGAAAAGCTGACGGACTACCGACATTTTTCGATAAAAAACGTTTAGGCCGACGTGATGATTACAAAAGACGCAAGAGTTTTATTTTAAATTTGACGTCGGCAGCTATAGATACATTGAAAATTTTAACCCGTGAAACAGTCCATGACTGTGATATACAACGAGAGACACAATGAAGAATGATTTAATTTCTCGTCTGCAGCCATAGGTACAGTAAAATTTTAACCCATGAAAAAGATAAATATAATTGCCGGAATACTCCTGATCGGAGCGGTGGTATTGCTCGTTTTATCGAGCAGTGATCTGGGCACTTATTACACCTTCAGCGAGGCCGAATTGCTGGAGGATGACCGCAATGTAAAGGTCATCGGACTGTTGTCCAAAGACAAGGATATGATTTACAATCCGGAAATAGATCCCAACCGATTTTCATTTTTCATGACCGATGAGGATGGAGATGAGCGAAAAGTAGTCCTTTTGAGTGAAAAGCCGCAGGATTTTGAAATGTCAGAACAATTGGTATTGACCGGTCGTTTTCGGGACGGTGTATTTGTAGCGCGCGAAATGTTGATGAAGTGTCCATCCAAGTATCAGGACGACGAAGTATTTGTGCGGTCTGAGTCATAATTCGGTCAAGGCTGGCCGTCTTTTCAGATTAGAAGAAGTGGCCTTTGCCTTTATATCCATTCATTTAAAAAAAAGCCAAAAAATCAATCATCCACAGGAGTGAATCCGGCTTAGAACAATCCATTATATATGACAGAGATACAGTACGTTGGTGAGACTTTATGGCCTTATTACCTCGGCCATTTACTGATTGTTACAGGATTTGTGGGTGCCATTGTGGCGGCAATTTCATATTATTTTGCTGAAAAGAAAAGGAGTTCGGAAGCCTTTACCCCCTGGTTGAAAACCGGGGACTGGGCCTACGGCATTCACGGAGTCAGTATAATCGGATTGATGGGCATCATTTTTTACGTGATGCTGAACAAGATGTACGAATACGCCTATGCATTCAATCACGTATCGGATGACCTTCCTTTCAAATACATGTTTTCGGCTTTCTGGGAAGGTCAGGAAGGGAGTTTTCTTCTGTGGATGTTCTGGCACATCATTTTAGGGGCTGTACTCATTTGGAAAGCCGGCAGTTGGAAAGCACCTGTAATGGCTGTTTTGGCACTCATTCAGGTTTTTCTGAATTCTATGATCCTGGGCATTCACATTCCCTTTGGCGAAGGGTCTTCGAAAATTGGTATCAACCCTATCGTATTGCTCCGGGACGTGCAGGACGCACCCATTTTTGCCAATGCGGAATACCTGGAACTGATTACCGGCAGTGGTTTGAACATCTTACTTCAAAACTACTGGATGACCATACACCCACCGACCACCTTCCTGGGTTTTGCCGCTTGTGCCATACCGTTTTGTTATGTCGTTGCCGCATTGTGGAGAAAAGATTACAAGTGATGGCTCACCCCCTCCCTCAAATGGGGATTGTTTGCGGGATTTACACTGGGCACCGGAATTTTGATGGGATCGGCCTGGGCTTACGAAGCACTGACTTTTGGAGGATACTGGGCATGGGATCCGGTTGAAAACATGTCGCTGGTACCGTGGCTGATTATTATCGCGGGCATTCACACCAATTTAATTGCCAAGAGTACCGGCCACTCCATACGGGCGACCATGGTGTTCTACCTGCTCTC
>SKYC01000095.1 GCA_007128085.1 Saprospiraceae bacterium
AGAAAACCGCATCTTCTTCAGGGTTGACAGTGATCATTTGACTCGACTCCCCGGTGTTCCACAAATAGGATTGGCCATCAGGACGGGCGGTCAGGACGGAAGACTGCCCGGCACAAATAATGGAGTCACCTTCAATGTTCAAATCTACTTTTTCCGGGAATGCGATTTCTTGAGAAACGGTGTCTGAGCAATCGAGGTGGTTTGAAACGATCAGTGTTACGGTGTAATTCCCCGGTTCGCTGTAAGGGTGAATGGGGTTGCTTTCAGCGGATTCATTTCCATCTCCAAAGTCCCAGTGCCATGAAACAATGGTGCCCTCTGAAAGGTCTGTAAACTGAATGGGTGTGTCAGGACAAATTTCCCCGATTTCAAACTTTGCCTTTGGACAACATTCTACTTCTTGTATAGTATCGGTTCCGGGATAGTTTATAGCAGAGACACTGCTAACGGAGTGTCCGGTGGAGGTGCGCAGGCCTGTGGAAGTCATTCCACCGCTGCCTTGAACTAAAGTAGGGCTGCCGTAATCACAGCCCCCCAGCCGGCCTTCTTCATCTGTTTTAATGATGAAAATGTCCTCTCCACCATTTCCATAACTGGTGGTAAAACCGGCAATAAGGTATCCCAAATCGTCCGTTTGAAGCACGGAAAAGCCCTCTTCCTCTCCCGATCCTCCATAGGTCCGCGACCACTCTAAATGACCCTCCTCATCTGTTTTGATGAGCAATACATCGGTACTGCCGGCTCCGTAACTGTCCGTCCAACCTGTAATTATTAAACCTCCATCAGCAGTTTCATTCACCTGATTGGCTCTTTCATCACCGGGCCCGCTAAAAGTTCGCGTCCAAATCAATTGGCCGTTGTCGCTATCCACTTTTACCAGGTATACATTGTCTCCTCCTCCTCCTAAACTTTGTGTATATCCGGTTGCCACAATATGGCCATCACTCGTTTGAATAAGTCCATACCCCATTTCCCTGCATGTATTGCCCCCGACGTAGGTATGCCACAGTAACTGGCCGTCTAAATTGGCTTTTGCGAACAACATATCCATGTTGTGTCGACCGTTGGTCAGCGGGCAGGTCCCGGGTCTCTTCGCCATGCCGACAATATAGACATAGTCACCGGAAGAACAGAGTATTATATCTCTGAAATTATCGGAAGCCGGAGGAGGCATACTGGAGGTATTGTCAAATATATAGCCCCAGACAGGATTGCCTGTCGCACTGGTTTTAAACAGATAGGCACCGTTTCCGGTTTGAGCATAGGATCTGCTGAGACCTGCAAACATCAGGTTGTTGTCGGGTAATTCCACCAAACCAAATCCAATTTCATTTTGGTTGCCCCCGTTGGAAAGCATCCCGACTAAATCTCCACTGTCGTCAGTTTTGGCAAACATCATATTGGAGTGGTTGTTGTTTCCATTGGGATGGGTTATGCCGGTAATCAGAAACCCTCCGTTTTTAGAAGAAATCAGTTGATGTCCTCTGTCGTTGTTTTGACTTCCCATTACATTCGACCATTCCAGTTCGAAGGAGTCATTTAATTTAATCAGGTACACATCTTCGGAGCCTGACCCCCGTGAGGAAGTAAAGCCGGTCAGAGCGTATCCGTCCGGAAGTGCAATAAGATCGTGGGCCTGTTCATTTCCCTCACCGCCTATGGTGTATTGAAAAGTGGATTGTGAATAACCATTGACAGCAATCACTAAAAAGAATAGAAATGGATAAATGGTTGGGTGGAGGAGCCTGATAAAACGCACTTGTTTTAGGTTTAGATTTTTGTGTTCTCGTGTGGTAAAAAGTCTCATTTTAGTACTTAAAATTCTATATTCAAAAGCGATTGTCCTATTCGATGAAAATTAATTTTCCACCTGTCAGTTCGCCTTCTGTCCTGATCTGGTAAAAATAAACGCCCCCGCCCCGGAAATTCTCTTTGGTAATCTCCAACAAGTGTTTTCCTCGATCGTAATACGCTCTTTGGGTATGAACCAGTTTTCCGCCCGTATCTTTTATAGATAATTCCACATAAGTCGATGAGGGAAGCGACAGGGGAATAACTGCATGGTTATTAAATGGATTGGGATAGGCCGCGCCTGCAAAACTTTTTTGCTCAGTCATGCCACTGGTTTTAAAAATATATTCCATCCGGTAATTTCTGTTGTTGGAATAAATTTCATTGGAAAAATCTCCCTTGCCCGGAAAAAAGTGGTTGCTCAAGGTGCCATCGGTTCTGGCAATAAATTCGAGTTCCAGCCATTCATCCTGAGGGTCGACTTTCAGTCCGTTGGCTTCATTCCAACTCAAATAGATACTCCCATCCTCCAGTTCTGCAAAACCGAAGTGGTGATCCTGCACAGGAAGGGTGGGGGATCCGTAACGGTAAAATTCCAGCGCATCCGGGTCAAAATTGAAGCTGGCCTGCAACCCGAGCAAATTTTTAACCTCTTCGGTTTTGAAAACAATTTTGACTAGCTGCCCTTTTTCAAAATGTTGATCGGTGAGGGAAATTTCTACGGTGGGCTCTTCTCCGCTCGATCTTTCAGAAAATGGGGTGCGATGAGAGACATTTACATCGCCCATCTTCACGGCTCTGAAGACGAGCTCATCCACATCTCCCTCTAAAGGAGGTGTTTCCAATTCTGTTTGGTATTCCGGCACCTCTCTTTCTCCATCGAGGGTAGACTCAGGAATGACTTTCCACTGGGGAAAATGCTGAGTTGGATGTAGGTTCCCCAGTAAATGGCTTCTCAGGATCTGCAGGTCCAATACATTGATATTGGAATCGCTATTTACGTCGGCGGCTATGCGGGACCAGGGGTTTTCCAATGGTTGAATACCCAATATGTGGCTCTGTATGAGTACGATATCGAGGGTGCTGATTCCGTCTAGGGGATGACTGCTGCGATGACCACTTATATGATAGGAATTTTTTTCCGGCAACTCAAAGAGAAAAGATCCGTCAGCGTGATTCAGGTAACTTGCATGAAAATAATTCCCACCCATTACGGTAAAGTTGGTCTCGTTGAGAGGTTTGTCGTCCGCATTGAGAACCACGCCACTGACAGGGTAGGTGAGGTCGGCAATTTCCGGGCAACCGTCCTGGTTGTCCTGGAGCAGCAGGTAAGTACTGCAGTAGTCCTGATGTCCGGATTCATCCGTCACCCAAATTTCTATGGGAATACTGCGTTCTTTCAATCCATCCAAATCGTCACAGGTCCAGGTGTGGTGCGTATGCGTGGGGTCGCTGCT
>SKYC01000390.1 GCA_007128085.1 Saprospiraceae bacterium
CGTGTAGAAACATTGTGCCGGAGTTGCTGTTTCCCTTTTGGTCAACTAAATGATTCAATGATCAAAGCCCTGTTAAAGAAAAAAGACCTGCATAGAGCCCGGCTTAAATTAAAGCTGATGGAGAGCCATTTGATACCCGGACTGAAAATACTAGATCTGGGTACGGGCAGCGGTGCCCTGGCTGAGCTTTTGCGCTTGCGCGGCTGTACAGTCACCGGCGTCGATGTCGACAACAAAGTTACTTTTGGTGCCGATCCTTTGATTTACGACGGTAAGAACCTGCCTTTTCCAAATGATTCATTCAATGGGGTTTTACTGATTACCGTTTTGCACCATTGCCCAAATCCCGAAAGGGTTTTTGAAGAAGCTGTTCGCGTCGCCAGCGACAAAGTATTTGTACTTGAAGATGTCTACGACAACCAGACCATGGAGTTTTTTACAAAAGCAGCGGATAGCCTGGTCAACTTTGAATTCACCGGTCACCCTCATTCCAACAAAACGGTTTCGGGCTGGGAAGCTCTTTTTAAAAAGAGTCGACTAAAGATTTTAGAGAAAAAATCATTGAGGCTAATGGGTATTTTTAAGCAGCAATGGTATGTTTTATCGGTCAAATGATTGCAACTGCACAATAAATGGTATTTTTGCCACAGACAATATTTTTTGCCTCCACTATAAATATCAGACATGCAATTGAGTACTGCAGAAGAAAATTACCTCAAGGCCATTTTTAAAATATCCGAGCGCAAGAAAGGAACCGTTTCCACCAAAGCCATTTCAGAAGTGGTTGAAACAAGTGCAGCTTCCGTAACAGATATGTTGAAAAGGCTCGCAGAAAAAGACCTGATCATTTACGAAAAATACAAGGGCGTAAAACTCAGCTCCACCGGACTTGAAAGAGCCACCTTACTGGTCAGGAAACACCGACTTTGGGAGGTGTTTCTGGTTGAACGATTGAATTTTGGTTGGGAGGAGGTCCACGAAATTGCAGAACAACTGGAACACATCCAGTCAGAGGAACTGGTAGACCGCCTGGAAGATCACCTCAATTTCCCCAAATTTGATCCCCACGGAGATCCCATACCCGATAAAAGAGGGGTGATCACACTTCGGCAGCAAAGTCCCATATCAAATCTCTCCATCCACCAACAAGGTATCATTGTTGGAGTGAGTAATTCGGATACCGAATTTTTACTGTTTTTAGAGGATATGGGCCTGGTATTGGGCACCCGGATTAAAGTCGTAAAAAAATTCGATTTTGATAATACCATCCTCATTGAAGTAGAAGACAAAGGAAAGCAAACCCTCTCCAATAAAGTCGCAAAAAATATTAATGTTCAGTTGAAAAACTGAGTGTTTACTCTTCGTCAAAAAAGAGATTGACCTTGTCCACTTCAGGCAGATCCTTGAGATCGGCGATCAACCTGGGGGCATTGGACTCTCTTTTCAACATGATGTAGTAGGAAAATTCCATGATTTCCCCCCGGTCATCCGTGAGGTTTTTAACATTTACCAGGTTGTATTTACTGAGGTACTTGTTCAAGGTTTTATCGAATTTGTTTTTCTCTACTTTGGATCCCAGGTGAACGATCTGCAGAAGGTATTCCCTTTTGGCGGGATTTTCAGAATAAATGGCGCTGGCAATCATGAGTGAAAAACCGATAAAGAGCGTACTTATAAATGCTATGGCGTACATTCCGGCACCACAGGCCAGTCCCGCAGCAAGGGCAAAAAATATGTACATTATGTCCTGAGTATCTTTGACAGCGGTGCGAAACCGAATGATAGACATGGCACCCACCAGCCCAAAAGCACGTGCCAGATTGTTGCCAATTACCATAATGACCAGAGCCGTAATCATGGCCAACATAATAATGGAAATGACGTAGTGAGAGGAATAGCTTACACCCTTATAGGTCGCGCGATAAAACAAGCTGATGAGGATGCCGCAAAGCAGAGCCACTGCGAGATTGGCTATGGCCTCCGCAGGAGTTATCCTGAATATAAAAATCGACTCTAATTGTTCTTCCATATTTTAGTTAATATCCAACCTAATAGGCCAGTGGATGACACCTGAATCCTTCGACGTATTTTGACAGAGCTTCTGCTTTCAAATCAAATTCCCAAACAACCGACTTCGCCCATGAAGGCATAGGAGCGTGATAGTATTTGATCTCCATAATAAAATGCCCTGCCCAGGGGTATACAAAATCAACATTGTCGAACAATTCAGTTATCTGGGGGTAAATTCTGGAGCGGATGTCCTTATCAAATGTTATTCGGGTCTCCGCATTAAAAATTCCGTGATACGGTTCCCGATTGTATACAATTAAATTGACGGGCTCCATATTAAAGCGGTTGAGATTGTAGAGGAATCGGGCCGCATCGTCTCTTGTTTTTTGAGAATTTTTGAGCAAATGCGGTTCGTACTCCCCGGTCTCAAGAACCTTTTTAATGTCGTTGTACAGAAATGGCGCCCGGTTCTTATAAATTCGGTTGGAAATTTTCTTTTTAATCTCCGTAAAAACCAAACTGTCTTCCTTCCTGGTATCGTACCCCCTGATCCTCAATTTTTTTCGATCCCGCAATCCCTCAATTTTTTCAAATACCGCACTTCTGTGATTGCTGTCAAAATAAATACTCCTGACCGTATAATGAGGGTGATCTGACTCTTTTTCTGCGTGAATATCCGGCCTCATAAAAGGGCGGAGGGCTTCTCTCACTTCTTTGAGTTTACTGTTGGGAACCAGATATTTTCTCTCGTATCTCAGCTTCAAATTTTCAACTTTTAATTGGTAATTTCTAATCTCCACTCACGTATCATAAAATAAACAGCCCTCTCCCCTATTTCGTTACTTCAACTTCTATGGATCATATCGGGGACCTGAACAGTTTGGCAGCAAAATCCTGAGGCTTCAAAGGAGTACCGGATACATCCACTTCAATCATTTTTCCCGCGTATATAAATTCACCGCGGGATTCAAAAGTAAAGGTAAAAAAGACCACTGTCTGGCCGCCAAGCAATTCAGAAACATTGTTAAAATTGTGCACCTTCCCCACTAGTGGATCCCGGTAGAGATAGTCCCGCAGCTTGACCTCATTCCCCACCGACACATATGGCTTGTCTCTGAGTAAAACGGGAGCAACACCTACATAGGAGGAGGTATCAATGACTTTGACCAAAATATCCCGAGGGAGGTAATTCCTGTCGAGAACCACCATTCCATCAAATGGGGCCATCATGGTCA
>SKYC01000346.1 GCA_007128085.1 Saprospiraceae bacterium
GATTTAGCCGAAAATTGATTACATTTGCCCCAACCGATTTTTTTAAGTAAAAAAACGAGACTATGGATTTTAGTGTATCCTCAGGTAATCTGCTGAAAGCGCTTCAAAGAGCGAGTGGAGCAGTTGGTTTTAATTCTAAACTGCTGCCCATCATTGACAACTTTCTCCTTGAAGTGTTGGGAGATAAACTGATCGTATCTGCTACCAATATGGATTTATCCATTGTGACAGAGACGGAGCTGATCAGCTCAGATGAAAACCTCACGGTAGTGGTGCCTTCGACCATATTGCTGGAATCGCTGAAGAGCATGCCGGATCACCCCATACAATTCAACGTAAACCTGGACGATTACATCATTAAAATCACTTCGGAATACGGAAAGTACAGTTTGAATGGATTCGCGGCCGACGACTTTCCCGAGTTGCAGGATTTGCCGGAATCTGCCGGTTTTGATTTTCCCTGCAATTTATTTGAAAAGGGATTTGCCCAGACCGCTGTGGCCGCACTGAACGACGAGATGAAAAAGGGTATGCAGGGCGTTTCGTTCAAGCTGGAGGACGGTAAGGTCATTTTTGCTGCTACCGACGGTCACCGACTCATCAAGAATTTGTTTTACGCCGATGTGGGCGACCTGGAGGATTCTGTAATTCTTCCCCGGAAGGGATTGTTGAGTGCGCTCAAACCACTGTTGGTGGATGGTGAGGATATGAACATTCGCCTGAGCAAAGAGCGAATATTTTTCAATACCAAAAAGGGATTGTTGATCTGTAGGTTGGCAGAGGGCAATTTCCCGAATTACGAAGCGGTCATTCCCCAATACAATCCAAACAAACTCTACCTGGATCGACTCGATTTCATCAATACCCTCAAGCGTGTCTCTCTGTACTCCAACCAATCGACCTATCAGGTTTTTATGGATTTGGGGCCACAGAGTCTGACCATTTCCGCTGTCGACATTGACTTCAACCGTTCGGGGGACGAGCAATTTCCCTGTACTTACGAGGGCGAAAGCATGGAGATTGGTTTCAACGGCAGACTGTTAACGGAGATGCTGAGCGTATTGGATACCGAGCAAATTCGATTTGAGATATTGGACAAGGTGAGAGCGACCTTGATTTTCCCCGAAGAACAGGAGGAAGGTCAGGAAATTACTCTTCTGATCATGCCGGTTTCTCATCGCCCCTAAGAGTTTTTAACCAAAAAACAGAAACATGACTTTCAATACCACAGTGATTTCAATTCTGGGATCAGCCCTGCTTTTATTGAGCCTGGCCTGTTCCCCTTCAGCTGCAAAAGCCACGGTCGAAAAAGAGGAGCATTCTCCCGGTATGGAGGTGCGTGATCTGGATACCATGGAAATTACTGCCGCGCGCATAACTCCTGAAATAGAGGAGCGAATCAAGGCGCTGGAAGAGCAGGTGTACGAAGGTACCTATGAAAAAAGAGCCCGGCTGATTCACACTTTTCTGGACCTTTCGTTTGGCTGGGAGGAACGGACGATCAGCGGGGAAGCGGTCTTGACCCTTACACCTTATTTTTACGACATCAGTGAGTTGCGGCTGGATGCCAAAAATTTTGATATTTACAGAATCTCCAAAGGCACCGATGGAGAGGAACTCGACTATGACTACGACGGAGTGGAGTTGTACATCGATTTGGGGACGACCTACACCCGCGGCGATACCTTCGATATTTATCTCGACTACAAAGCTTTTCCCTACCGACAGCGGCCGGACGGTTTTCAACCTGCGGCCATCCAAAGGGGTATCTACTTTGTCAATTACACCGGAGAGGATCTGTACAAACCCATGCAAATATGGACCCAGGGGCAAACGGAATACAACTCCAATTGGTTTCCCACCATCGACAAACCCAACGTAAGGACCACTCAGGAGATGGTCATTACCGTGGACGACCGATTTACCACCCTGACCAATGGAATGCTGATCGAATCGGAAGCACTTGACAACGGCATGCGAAAAGACCGCTTTGTTCTGGATATGGATCATCCGCCCTACTTGTTTATGCTGGCCATAAGTGAAGACTATGTGGTGGTTGAGGACGAGTGGAGGGGCGTGCCCATTGAGTACATTGTGGAATCCGATTACGAGCAGTACGCCGCGGATATTTTTGGAAATACGTTGGAGATGATGGATTTCTTTTCAGAAAAAACCGGCATTGATTACCCCTGGCCCAAATATTCTCAGGTGGTCGTTCGCGATTTTGTGGCGGGGGCCATGGAAAATACGACGGCGGTTATTTACGGCGAACAGGTACAGCGTCCGAAAATCGATTTGGTGGACAGCAACAACGACGGCATAGTGGCGCATGAGCTCATCCACCATTGGTTTGGCAATATGGTCACTTGTGAGAACTGGGCCAGTCTGACGTTGAACGAAGGTTTTGCCAGTTTTACTGAATACCTGTGGGAGGATTACAAATACGGAGCCGACAGAGCGGGAGAACTCCGATTGGACAAATTGCAGGCTTATTATAATGAAGCGGTCAATTACGTAAGGCCGCTGATCAATTTCGGTTACGACGACAACGAAGAGATGTTTGACCGACACACCTACAATAAGGGAGGATTGGTGCTTCAGATGTTGCGCGACTACGTGGGTGATGAAGCTTTTTTTGCCTCCTGGAACAAATACCTGGTAGACAATATATACAGTGCGGTGGAAGTGCACGACCTTCGACTCGCATTTGAAGAAGTGACCGGTAAGGATCTCAATTGGTTTTTCGATCAGTGGTTTTTCAAAAAAGGGCATCCGCAAATATTTCTGGAAAAACAGTACGACAGTGGATCGGGTACGCTGGGATTAAACATTCAGCAAGTTCAGGACCCCGCTGAATGGCATCCGGTATTTCAGTTTCCACTGAGAGTAGACATATACCTGGAAAACGGGAGTGTGATCGAACTGGATGTCTTTATTGACCAGCGGGAAACGGTTTTCCTGTTGGACTGTCCCTCACCACCTGTTTGGGTGAATTTTGACCCGGACAAATTTTTACTGGTCGAATTCGATATGGAGCGCAACTTCGATTCATATCTCGCGCAGTATCAACTGGCGAGTAGTTTTCAGGATCGCCACCAGGCAGTGATGGCGTTGAGGTCATATGCTTCAGATATACCGTCGGAGGTGAGAAACAGCTTTTTGGAAGACGGGTCGGGCAGAATACGCCATGCCGCTTTGAGTGCCTTTGGAAATTACTACCTGCCGGATCGCGAAGACCGA
>SKYC01000316.1 GCA_007128085.1 Saprospiraceae bacterium
AGGTCCAAGGTTCAAGTCCTTGTGGGCCCACATTGAAAATCAAGGGGTTGCGACTGTTAAAGTTGTACCCCTTTTTTTTGTGCCGTTTTGTTTTTAACGGAGGTTGAAAGTTAATGTCAAAATAGGAAAAATTGGCTGGGTGATCGATTTTTTTATCTCATTTTCGGGTAAGGCCAATCTCGTTGAGTGGAGAAACCGAGCGAATATAGGAAGGTGAGAATGCGGAATTTTAATAAACCAATCATTGTATCGCGGATAATTTTTTCACCACAATTGATCAGGTGTAAATGTAAGTTGAACTGCAAATCCGGGTGTTTTGAAAACGGGACTAAAACCCTGGCCAAAAGTCGCTATTAATTCAATCAATTCGGGAATCAACTGATATCGAGCTCCCCCATAGAAGCTAAAGTCCAGGTTTTCAGCAAAAACACCTGTGATCAATCCCCACCGATTGTAGAGGGGAATATCACACCTCATACCGTAAATTGCATTGATCTTTTCTGTGTTTGATGGAATGTAATTCAATCCGGCATTCAGGTGCAAAATTAACTTCTCTTCGAGCAGGAGCCTGCTATATGGAATATACAGATACAATTCACTGAAATTAACTTCACTATCAAAAACCATCCCCATAACAACTCCCAAGGAGGATCCATTCACTTCATAATCATTGTTGATGACCTTTATTTCAGGCATAAAACCATTGAACCTCAATTGGTTTTCCGAATCAAAAATCAATCCCGTTCCTATTTCCAGCCATTCATTAGCTCCGATTGCCGGCATAAAAACAGATTCAAATTGTCCGTACCAGGTTTCAATTTGGAATGAACGGTAATTCGTGATAGCGGCGTCATCAACAATTCTTTCCTGTGCAGTCAAATTATGCAGTGAAAAATACCACAATAAAGTCAATATGAATGCCCAATGAATGCCTTTAAATATTTTTTGACAAGTCGTCATAAATAAATTTAAAATTAATCTCAGGTAATTGGTCAGTTATGGACGTCTAATGTTTGTTGGCAAAGATAAAAAACTGTGCCGGGAAACAATTTGAGCCAATAAAAAGTGTAATGGATTACAATTTATTTTGAAATAGTGCTGTATGGATAACCGAGGACTGTGAGGAGTCGGGATTAAATTGGAATTTAACTAAAAATAGGAAAAAAATTGGCCGGCTAATCGGGAATAATTTCAATATAAAAACCCAAACAACCAGAGAGGAATTTTTTTAGCATACCCGATCTCTATGTCGTCCGCTGCGATATACCCTTGTTCCAGATTTTTAATTTGTCGGTGGGCCTTTTGCTTTCCCCCCACCTCAATAACCCAGTGATTGTCGACCATAAAGTCTCCGGTAGCGGGATAACTCAGGCTTGACACCGCAGATAATTGATTGCAGAAAAATGTTTCTCTCTCTGTTCCCGGGTCAGATGCTGAAAGGGCCAAAGCGTGCGATAAATTGGTGTTATTAAGGTACATTTTATCCGGTTTTTGAAGTACCTTATTGCCTTTGGCTCTGCTTTTCAACAATTTAATCAACTGAGCTTCCTCTAGAAAATACAGGTATTTCAATAGCGTTCGGTAATCGGTGATTTGAAGGTTTCCTGAAAGCTTTTTCATATTAGGAACGTATGGCACCGTAGTGCTAATGGCTCCAAGCAAACGTTTTAATTGCTCCCCTGCATTGGAAGAAATAGTGGTTACATTGGGTAAATCCGAATCTATAATGAGGTTTACAACTTCTCTCAGACGATTGATATAGAGCTCTTTATTTCCATCGTAAAAAGGATAGTAGCCGTATTTTAGGTAATTTTTAAAGTGTGGAATGGGTTTTATTTTTTTTGATATATTTTCAGCAAATACTTCATGCCCTGATAGTATTTCAGTCAAAGTCCGGGGTTCTGTTTTTAGTATATTTTGCTTTTCGAGGAATTCTCTGAATGAAAGTCCGTGCATGAGATATCCGGCCTTCCTTCTGCTGAGGTCCCCTTTTCCTTTAAATAAATGTAAAATGGAAGACCCAGAATAAACAATGTTCAGAGAGGGAATGGCATCGTGAATATTTTTAATTTCAAGAGACCAATCCGATTGTTTATGCTTGGAAGGATATCGGTGTACTTCATCCAGAAAAAGGTGGTAGATGCCATATTGGGTGGCTTGTTCAGTAAATTCAATTAAACTGTGATTGTAAAAATAGGGAGTATCCAGTGAAATGTACAACACTTTATGTCCTGCTGACTTCAATTTCCCAGCTCGTTGTAGCATCAGCGTTGTCTTCCCAACACCTCTGCTTCCCCTTATTTCAACCAAGGGCTGCGACCAGTCGATGCGATTGATGATACTTCTTTTGAAGTCGTTATTCGTCTGTTGGATTAGCCTGTTGCTGAGAGTGATTAATGATTCCATTCCTTGTCTGTTTAAATGATCATTGAGTCTTATCCAACTGAGCTGAAATCTAGTAATAACTCCATGTAACCCCTTTTAAATGTGTCAGTTATGGATAACTTTGTTTGTTGTCAGAGGCCATTTAACTGTATTGAAAAACAAATTATTGCGATTTAAACTGTAATGAATAACAATAAAAAATAGAAAAAAGTGTAATGGATTACAATTTATTTTGAAAGGTTTTTCATTGTGAAGTTCTCCTATCCCGCCGGGGCGGGCTTTACGACAAAACGAGAAATACTCCGGGTTAAAGTACAAAAGAAATTAGCTTTGTGATGTAAAAATATAATTAGCACCTTGTCCTACAGCAGACATTTCAGGAAAAACATCTATCTGGCCCTGCCCATTATGATCAGTCAACTGGGGCAAGTGGCCGTGGGAGTGGCCGACAGCTTGATGGTCGGTCGCCTGGGTACGGAGGAATTGGCGGCGGTAGCTCTCGGCCACAGCATCTTTATAATTTTTCTGGTTTTTGGCATGGGACTGTCCTATGGAATGACCCCTTTGGTGGCCGAAGCCGACGGCAAGAAAAACCCCCGGGAGATCGGGTCTTTGCTCACCGATGGCTTCTGGGTGTGTCTCTTTTCGGGATTGATACTGGTGGTAGTTATGCTGGGTCTGATTCCTCTTTTCCCCTTGTTGGGTCAGGATCCGGCCATTATTCCCAAAGCACAGGGGTATTTTTTTATTACGGTTCTGTCGTTTATTCCTCTGATGGCTTTTCAGAGCTTTCGGATGCTCGCGGAAGGACTTTCCGACACCAAAAAGGCCATGTATATCAC
>SKYC01000331.1 GCA_007128085.1 Saprospiraceae bacterium
ACAATTCCTTTAGCAAGTAAAAATATCCGTCACCGATGGGAACCCGGTCCGGGAAAACAAAAAAGTATAGGGTAATAACCCCTGCAAGAGAACAGCTCCAAACCAACACCCGGAAGAGGATTTCCCGATACTTGTACAATATGTCTCGGGAGGCGAATACAATCAGAGGTACGAGAAGAAGTTCGTCAAAACCAGAAAGCCTTTGCCATCCTTGACCAAGGTCTGAACTCCAAAAAACCGAAGCCAACAACCAGAGTAGAAGTAAACTATAAATACCCATCGCCAACCGAATAGGCGGGTCTGTCTTTCGAAGGCTCCACCATTCTCTGTGAAGGGACAACCGCCACAAAGACAAAAAGACCAAACCAACCAAGGCTATGGATACGGCCGGCTTAAAAAAAGGCATCAGCGCCACCACCGCTACCCATACGCAAAGCATGATTGATTCGGGACCCTTTTTCAGAAATGTAAATACTCCCTTCATACGGACACTTTAACGGGCGAAATATTCCATAATACACGCAACTGAATCCACCCAAAGATGGGACAAAATTAAAATATCTTCTACCTTTGTTGTTCAAAGTCATTAAATTATTGAAATGGAATTTCCACAAGCAGAGGAATTGCTGAAAGAAATAGAGGGCTCTCAACCACAGACCAAAGAGGAGCTTGAGGCATTCAGAATCCGGTTTTTGGGTTCTAAAAACGCCATCAAACCCCTTTTCGCTCAAATGGGTAAGATCGATCCGGAACAGCGCAAGAGCTACGGTCAGTTCCTCAACCAACTGAAGGACACAGCAGAGGAAAAATACAATCGGCTGAAAAGCGAAATTGAAAAAGAAAGCGATCGCGTCACGGCCGGGAATATGGACCTCAGCGCTCCTCCCCCACCCTTAAAACAAGGGAGCAGACACCCGGTCGATATAGTAATGAACAGAGTGATCGACATTTTCAAGAAAATCGGTTTTTCCCTGGCTGAAGATCGGGAAATAGAAGACGAATGGCACAATTTTACGGCCATGAATACGCCCGAAGATCACCCGGCCCGCGATATGCAGGACACTTACTACCTGAGAGACTTTGCCGGCATGTTACTCAGAACCCATACCAGCAGTGTACAGGCCAGAGTAATGACTCATCAGAAGCCCCCTATAAGAATAATCGCACCCGGACGGGTTTACCGAAATGAGACCATCTCGGCCAGATCACACTGCCAGTTTCACCAGGTAGAGGGATTGTACATCGACAAAGATGTTTCCTTCGCCGACCTGAAGCAGACCTTGCTCTACTACGCGAGAGAAATGTACGGCCCCGAGGCCAAAATCCGGTTGCGCCCCTCTTACTTTCCCTTTACGGAACCCAGTGCAGAGGTGGACGTGTATTGGGGTTTGGAGAGCGAAACCGACCACCGGATCACCAAGGGTACGGGCTGGTTGGAAATCATGGGTTGTGGAATGGTGGATCCTCAGGTACTGACCAACTGCGGCATCGATCCGGAAATTTACAGTGGTTTTGCTTTTGGTATGGGCATAGAAAGACAAGCGCTTCTCGCCTACCGCATTGAAGACATCCGCTGGCTGTTCGAGAACGACATCCGGTTTTTGAGGCAGTTCCACTCAGCGATTTGACGAGAAGAGAAGAATTCTCCACGATTGCATCGTATGGCGCAGTTAAGAAAGGAAAAAAACAAAAACAATGAAGCCGAGTTTACCCAAGGGAACCAGAGATTTTGGCCCCGTTCAAGTGAGGAAGAGAAACCATATATTCGATACCATTCGATCGGTATTTGAGCTTTATGGGTATCAGCCGATAGAAACGCCCGCCATGGAAAAGCTGGAAACACTGATGGGAAAATACGGCGATGAGGGCGATCAGTTGCTCTTCAAAGTCCTCAACAACGGGGATTTTCTCGCAAAAGCGGACACAGCTGCACTCAGTGAAAAAGACAGCAAAAAAGCGCTCCCCTCCCTCAGTAAAAGAGGGCTGAGGTACGACCTCACCGTTCCATTCGCCCGCTTCCTGTCCATGAACCGCGGCGAAATCGGACTGCCTTTTAAACGATACCAGATACAAGCCGTATGGCGCGCAGATCGCCCCCAAAAGGGAAGGTTTCAGGAGTTTTATCAGTGCGATGCCGATGTGGCGGGGTCCGACTCGCTGATCTACGAAGCCGAATTGATTGAAATTTACGACCGGGTTTTTTCACAACTGGGATTGAAAGTAAAAATACGCATCAATCACAGAAAACTGCTGCAGGCCATTGCCGGCTATGCGGGCATAGAAGACCAATTCGCTCCCTTCACCACTGCCCTGGACAAATGGGACAAAACAGGTGAGGAGGGATTCATCAGCGATATGAAAAAACTGGAAGTACCGGAAAAAAGCACCGCCGCCATCCTCCAACTGCTGAAAGATGGATTTGATCACCCCCAAACAAAGAGTAAAATAGCACAAACGGAAGTGGGACAACAGGCGTTGAAAGAGATTCAAAGGATTTTTGAATTCTGCCCCGCAGCGGATCTGAACAATGAGCTCACCACCGATCTGACCCTCGCCAGGGGCCTCAGTTATTACACCGGCACCATCATCGAAGTTGAAGCGCCGGAGTCCGACATGGGTAGCCTCGGAGGAGGAGGACGCTACGACGACCTGACCGGAATATTTGATTTCAAGGGCGTCAGCGGTGTGGGTATTTCCTTTGGCGCCGAGCGCATTTACGACCTCATGGAAGAAGCCGAACTTTTTCCAAAAATCAGAACCGCCTCCACCAAAATTCTCTTCATGCCTTTTGAAGAAGCCGATTTGGTGTTCAGTAAAAAATGGGTAAAACAACTCATTGACCGGGGAATTCCGGCCGAAGTTTATCCCGAACCCACCCGGCTAAAAAAACAATTTAAATACGCGGACAAACTCGAGCTGCCCTTTGTCGCCATCGTTGGTGAGCGCGAACGCACTGCTGAAGTCGTTGCTGTAAAAAATCAGGAAACGGGCGAACAAAAAGACTACTCCCTCGCAGAATTAATAGAACTTTTGGATTAGGTTTTTGAATAATAAATGGTAATTTATGGAGTAAAGGAGGCTGAGGTGATAAAATTAAGATGTTACCACTCTGTGGCTTTTTTTCATCCTAGTTTATTTTAAGACTGAAGAACCGTCAAACCACCATGCTGCAGGACCGGCATCTTTTTAAACCTTGCATTCAGGTTGAGACATTATTAAATCCCAA
>SKYC01000032.1 GCA_007128085.1 Saprospiraceae bacterium
GAGAAATTTAATGAATTGTTCAGAAAGTCAGCGGTGAAAAGGACCAAATTCAAAGGGTTGAAGCGCAATATTGATTTTTTGAGTCAATAAAATCAAATCGTTTCCATGCTTTTCCGGCTTTGCACTCAAAAAAATCCACTTTATGGCCCATCAGCTCATTTTGGTTCGGTTTTTGATTCTTTGTGTAAGTGGGGCATACTCGATGAAAATAAGGTCGTGGCCACCCACAATTTCGAAATGTTTGAATTTACAAGGACGCGAGTGTCCGTGTTAAAATGAGGTTATGTTAAAAAAATGGATGATCCCTGTATGGTCGGTGACTTTGCTGATGGTTTTTTTGCAATGCGGGGAGGGAGAGCGACAAACTGAAACGGAAGATCCGATTTCACAACATGCCCGGGAGTTCAGCCCCGATGAACGCTCTGCTTATTTGAAGTCCGGGGGTGAGCTTACAGCTGCTGTATTCAATTTATTGAGTGGAGAGTTGATGACGGCCATGGGAGAAAAGGGATTTGAGGGTGCACTGGAATACTGCAATTTGAATGCTTTGAGTCTAACCGACTCTGTTGCTGAATTGCACGGAGCGAGGGTCGCAAGGCTGGCGGAAAGGTACAGAAATCCGGAAAATGCCCTGGTAGACTCTTTGGATATGGAGGTGTATAAAAAGTACCTCCAGATGTCCGGTGATCGGTTGGATGAAAGCAGTAAAATATACCGAACTGCGGACAACAGCGTGCTCTATTACAGGCCCATAGTCCTTCAGGGCCAATGCGTGGTCTGTCACGGGCCAAAGTCCACCATCGGTGAGGATCACTACGAAAGCATAAAGAGTATTTACCCCGAAGACAAAGCCATTGGGTTTAAACCGGGTGATTTAAGGGGTATGTGGCGAGTAGAATGGGTAGAGTAAAGAATCTATAGTGGCTTGCTGGATGGGTAGCCAGAATACGAATTATTTGTACCTTTATTCTTTGTAAGCCTGTAAACTCGGTGTGTTAAAAATACAGTCCGGGCGATAAAAGAAAAATTCGTAAGGGGTTAAAATTTTTTACAATTGATAAATTCTCTGTTTAAAAACACCTATGTCTTTTTACTCACAGCCATTTTGTTTGTGGGGCTGACCATTTATTTTTTTGCCGATGTGGTGACCTATGTTTTGGTATCTTTTGTCCTATCGCTGATTGGGCAACCCATCATGAATTTTTTTTTGAAAAAACTTCGATTGTCCAAGTTTAGGTACGGCTCGCAGGTCAGTGCAGTACTCACGCTTATTATATTCTTTTTGTTTATTTTGCTGATGTTGGTTACGGTGATACCGGTAATGCTTCAACAGGCCATCTCGATTGGGGAAGTTAATTTTCAGGCCATTGCCAATGCACTGGAGGCCCCACTCGCCGAATATATTGAGCGAATGGAGCGGCTGGGGTTGACGATCGTAGAGAAATCTCCTTCCGAAATTATAGAGCAGAATCTCAATCAAATCGCGCAACCGGCTGATATTAGCTATTACCTGACCTCGCTGATAAGTGTGGCGACCAATATTTTTATAGCTACCTTCGCTATATTGTTTATCACTTTCTTTTTTCTTCAGGATCAGGGGCTTTTTATAAGTTTTATACTGGCACTGGTCCCCGACCAGTATGTAGATCAGGTGAAAAATGTACTGAGCGATACCACCTTTTTGCTGAGGAGATACTTTGCAGGTATTCTGGTTCAGATATCGATTATTACCCTTTACCTCACGGTATTGTTGAGTATTTTTGGCATTGAAAATGCCCTGCTTATTGCCTTTTTTGCTGCTGTGATCAACTTGATACCCTATATCGGACCGATCATAGGAGCGATGTTTGGGGTTTTTCTGACTATTTCTGCCAATGTAGATATTGAGTTTTATACCGAAATGCTCCCATTAATCATAAAAATTCTCCTCATATTCGCGAGTATGCAGTTGCTCGATAACATGATTCTGCAGCCCTATATTTTTTCTACTTCTGTCCTGGCTCATCCACTGGAAATCTTCCTGGTGATCTTCATAGCGGGGAAAATTGGTGGAATTTTAGGGATGATTTTGGCCATACCTGCTTATACCGTGATTCGTGTAATCGCAAGAAACTTCCTCAGTGAGTTTAAAATAGTTAAAAAAATGAATATTGGAATTGAGAGGAGGTCGAGAAGGTTAAAAAGTTAAAACTCTGTCTGTCGCAGAAACAAAAGTAAATCTATGAGAGAAGCCAAAGACAAGCACTTTTTAAATAAGCCCATTTACGAGGGAGGAAGGGAGGCTCTTCACCAATTCGTTACGGAACAGCTCAAGTACCCCAAAGAAGCTTTAGAGAATAAAATTGAGGGGGTCGTCGTGGTGAGATACACCATCAATAAAGATGGAAAGGTTATTAAAACCAAGGTTAAAACGGGTTTGGGTTACGGTTGTGATGAAGAGGCTCAACGAGTGGTAAAGCTCCTGAAATTTGTCGTACCTAAGAACAGAAAATTAAAGGTGTTGTTTCACCGCACCATTCAAATCCGGTTTACCCTTCCCAAAAAGAAACCCGCTTCGGGGAAATCAATAGGAGTGGTTTACACTCCGACCAAAAAGGCCACCACAGAGGATAAAAAAGAAAGTGAGAATTATGGGTATACCATTGAATATTGATTTAATTTTAGCCCCCAATTACCGGACTTCAAAGTAAAAAATTTATGTTTAACTACAACCCCCCGGGTCTGAATACCTCCCCAGAGGAGCGCAAATACCTCTGGATACTCGAACTCATTTGGTGGCTCATTTCACTGGTTTTGCTCGCAGCAGTTATGTACCCCATATTGAGTGAAGTGGAGAAATACCCTTTTGCAGGACTGAATATGGTGATAATTCTTTTGTTTTTTCACTACTTCCGACACGTGGCTTTTCTAAAGTATTCCGCATTGAGGATGTTTTTCTGGAGCAAGTTTTTCCTGGCGTTGATAACCGTCCCCCTCTTGTTTGTAATTGTCGGCCAGTTCGGTTACTTTCAGACTTTTATGGACGAACACAGCATGTCGGAAATCATGCCCGATCTATCGTACAACCAACAAGTTTCTCTCAACCGATTTATTAAAATTCAAATGGTATTTTTCTTTACTGCGGCCGTCATATCCGGAGGTCTATTTGTCCTCAGAATGATGGTGTCGATGTGGATACAAGTCAATGAAAAAGGTTTTTAAATGGATAATGCTATGGATAAAA
>SKYC01000102.1 GCA_007128085.1 Saprospiraceae bacterium
ACTATTGATCATTGCTTTGACCGGACAGTGGGAAACGGGGAATTGGACAAATGAAGCAAAGCCTTCTGATTTTTTCGTACTCAAAGGATTGGTGCAATCCGTTTTTCGTAAATTGGGCCTCCGGAATTTTGAAGAAGAAGAAATCGATAATGACCTGATGGATTACGGAATTGTTTGTCGAAGGGCCAACCGGAATCTGGCCATCGCAGGAAAAATAAATAGAGGCCTCTGCAGTGACATGGGCTTGGATCAGGACCTGTTTTACGCAGAATTTGATTGGCCGGCCTTACTCAAAGTCGCTGCAAAACAACAGGTAGTCAGTCAGCCGGTGAATAAATACCCATCCACAGAAAGGGATTTGGCCTTGGTGGTGGACCGTGAATGCAGGTTTGTGGATTTAGAGGAGTTGATTGTAAAAAACAGTGGGAAGTACCTTGATTCCGTTGAATTATTCGATGTTTATGAGGACGATGAAAAGCTCGGTAAAAATAAAAAATCATATGCGGTAAACCTGGTGTTCTCAGCGCCCGATAAAACATTGACCGACAAGCAGATCCATAAGATGATTAAAAAAGTACTCGGGGCATTAAAACACCACCTCCAGGTTGAATTGAGGTAACTTGGTTATTTTTATCCTCGGGGATTGTAGGTCGACCCTGGACAAAAGGGAGCAGTACCAAAAACAAAAAAACTTTTGGGCAAGATATTATAAAAAATGATTATAAATACATTAAATTTGTGAGTATTAACAAAAGTTTGGTATGTCATCCAATGTGGGAAAACTCGATGAAATATTGGCCAAAGTAGAGCGGCTGATCGCGGAGCGCGATGACTTAAAAAGGAAAAACAGTCTCCTTGCTGAGGAGCTTGAAAATTATAAAATAGAATTAAAAAAACTTAACGGTGACCCTCAAACTGCTGAAAGTGGGCGGGAAATGGGCAGCGAGCGTTTAAAGCAGTTGAAAACAGCTATCAAAAAGCTTGATCACTATACCAGAGAATTGGACGATTGTATCCGATGGATTGAAAACAATTGAGAATGGAGGAGGACTTACAGAGCACCAAAGTAAATGTCTGTGGAAGATCTTATCCCGTACGCGTAGGTAATGACAAGGTAGAACTTATTCAGACCATCGCAAGGGAAATAAACCAAAAAGTGAGAGCTTTCCAGAGTACTTATAAAGATCGGGACATGCAGGATTGTATGGCCATGGCTTTACTGACTTATGCAATGGATCTCAATGAAGTGACCCCCGCAACCAGTGAATCTGACTCTGAGGTTGAACAAAAACTCAAAGCGCTTGAAAGAGTCCTGGACTCTGCCCTTACCTGATTATCAGTTTGGTTTCCGTTAATTGTGCTTAGTCCTTTTCATTTTTGATGAATGGGTATTTTAAAATCATTTAAACTATTGAAAAATGGAAACCATCATTATAGTAGGAGTGGTCGCATTGATTGCCGGTTTTGCAATCAGCTATGTGCTCCTCTCCGCTTCTTATAAGCGACTCAATAAACAAAGAATCCAGGAGATCAATAAACAGTCTGATCTCGAAATCAAAGAAGCCCGCCTGACGGCAAAACGGATAATTTCAGAAGCCGAAACCAAATCCGAAAAAATTCTGTCGCGTGCCGAAAGTAAAAATGAGTCCATCAAGCAACAGAAGATTCAAGAGGCCAAAGAACGATTTTCCAAGATGAAGGCCGAAGTGGAGGAAAAGCGCTCTCAACTCAAACTGGACTTTAAGGAACGGGAAATGTCCGTGGTGGACAAAGAAAAAGACCTGATCAGGAAGCAAAGGGAGTTGCAGTCCGAAAGAGATCAATTTGAACAGCAGGAAGCGGAACTCAAAGCCACTCGTACCAATCTGGAAACTCAACTTAAGGTGCTGGCAAGGAAAAAAGACGAAATCGAGCAAATCAATGAAGAACGCATTAAAAAGTTGGAAACCATTGCTAAAATGAGTGAGTCTGAAGCCAGGGAAGAACTACTGGATGCAGTGAAAGCAAAAGCGGAAAACGACGCCCTCGCCCTTGTGAAAGATACCATTGAAGAAGCCAAAGTAAACGCAGGCAAAGAGGCTAAAAAAATAGTTATTCAGTCTATTCAGAGAATGTGTGCAGAGGTTACCATTGAAAATACGGTAACTGTTTTTAATCTGACCTCAGATGATCTCAAAGGACAGATCATAGGTAGGGAGGGGCGTAATATCCGCGCATTGGAAGCGGCAACAGGTGCCGAAATTGTCGTAGACGATACACCCGAAGCCATTGTTATATCGAGCTTTGATCCCATTCGAAGGGAAATATGTCGTCAGTCCCTCAAACGACTGGTTGCGGATGGAAGGATTCACCCTGCCAGAATAGAGGAGGTGGTTACTAAAGTGAGGAAAGAACTGGACGAACAAATTGTAGAAATAGGGGAGCGCGCTGTCATCGAATTGGATATCCACGGGCTGCAACCCTATCTTGTGAAAATGATCGGACGTATGCGTTTCCGCTCTTCTTACGGCCAAAATCTATTGAAACACTCCATTGAAACTGCCAATCTGTGTGCGATTATGGCGTCAGAGCTCGGACTTAGTCCCAAACTGGTGAAGATGGCTAAAAGAGCCGGTCTGCTGCACGATATCGGTAAAGTTGCCGAGGAAGAATCTGAGCTTTCACACGCATTGCTCGGTATGAAGATTTGTCAAAAGCACAAGGAAAATGAGGTGGTATGCAATGCCGTAGGCGCCCATCACGATGAGGTGGAAATGACCAACATTATTTCTCCAATTGTTCAGGCCTGTGATGCCATTTCCGGGGCGAGACCCGGTGCCCGACGCGAAATACTGGAGAGCTACTTGCAACGGATCGGAGAACTTGAGGAACTGGCCATGGCTTTTGAAGGAGTTCAAAAAGCTTATGCACTGCAAGCCGGTAGAGAGCTGCGCGTCATTGTGGAGAGCGACAAAGTCACCGATTCTTTCGCCGACGATCTTTCCTTTATGATTTCCCAGAAAATCCAAGAAGAAATGCAATACCCCGGTCATGTAAAAGTGACCGTCATTCGCGAAAAACGGGCCATTACTTACGCCCGTTAAGGAGTGATCGGTTTTTTTGTCTGTAAAAAGGGTGCAAAAACCGAGGAGATAGTATCCGTTTTGGACTTTGATTTGATGGAACTCTATGGGTTCGATATAGATATCGTATGGGAGTTGCTCAACAAAAACAGAGGAGA
>SKYC01000068.1 GCA_007128085.1 Saprospiraceae bacterium
CGGTCCCGACCAGCTGTACGCTGTTCCACCCTCAGCGGTGAGCTGAATTTCATCCCCCTCACAATAGGGGCCATCGTTTGCGGCTTCGGCTTCAGGTAAACTATATATTTCCACCACGGTTTCAGCTTCTGCGGTACAGCCATTTTCAGCAGTTGCTATAACAGTATAACTTCCCGCAGCTTCAGCAGAGACCTCTTCCAGCGATGGGTTTTGTTCATCGGAAGAAAAACCATTCGGCCCGGACCAGCTGTAGCTGATTCCACCACTTGCCGCAAGTGTTATATCTCCTCCCTCACAGACGGGTCCGTCGTTGTCGGCTCCGGCCACGGGACTTTCCGCAATAACCACCTGGATGGATTCATCACAACCGTCTTCAGTATCGTCCGTATAGGTGACCAAATAGGTTCCCACTGCGGAGTTGCTGATATCTATTTGCCCGGTGGCAGGATCAATCGTTAGATCCCCACTGTCGGCAGAAAAGGTTCCTCCGGGATTGCCCGATACTGTAGGCGTTGGATTGCTGTCCCCACTGCAGAATTGTATGGAATTAAAAGGTTCTGACTCAGAGGAGGATGTCCCCTGGTAAGAAAAAGTGGCGATGCATTCATCTGAACCTGTGATGGATAAGGGTTTGCACTCATAGCTGATCAGCAGGCAATTACCCGATCCCAGTAAACCACTCAAGCTTTGACCAATGAAATCATTGGGCGAGAGATTGGAAGGTGGAGTAGAACCGCTTTCTTTGTACATAACTCCCCAGACGCAGAAATCCCCTCCGCCGAGTGAAGTGAAATCTGCATCACTGCTCACAGCAGCTACTAAATCTGTGTTTTGGTTGACTGCCACGTAAGTATATGCATTGTCAGATCCGAGACTTTCTACTTCAATGACTTCTCCGGGGCCGGAAATTGAAACGCTGTTGTTGAATGGGTCGGCACCGAAAAAACGCGCCACCGTGATAAAATAGGTTTTACAGCTTTCCAATTCCACAAAATAAGTTTCAAATCCATTTACAGAGCCGCCCCCTGTGTCAAAAGTATTACTGGCGACCCATGTGTTGCAGGTGTTTTGGGGGTCAAAACTAGCTTCAAATAAATTGGATACCCTGAAGTCTCCACCTCCTCCAAATCCTTCAATATTGAAGGCGTATTCACCGGAGGTAGTTACGGAAAACTCCATGATGTCGAATGCAGCTTCACCTGCCCAGACGAGACAGCCTCCACTTCCGTCATCGGTTGTGATGACGTACTGGGGCGCACCCGATGAAGTGGAAAAAGTCCTCGATTCAATATAATTCCCGGGAAAGTAATTCAAATCCAGATTGAAAACCGACTCACCCGCATCTCCACTTATCTCGTTCAGCGGACAAATGTTGGAGGGGAAGACAGTGCAATCTGATTCCACTTCAAAATCGCCATCAGAAATGGCGAAGAAAACAACGCAGGGGTTGTCCGCACAGGCTATTTTCATTCTCGCCTGTTGAGTGATTGGAATGCCTGCGGGTATGTCCAGATTGTACGACCCGGAATTGGAAACGCCTTCAGCCAGCGTGAAAGGGAAAGTCGTGCCCCCGTCAATGGAGAGGGAGATGGTCAGGTCATCGCAGAGAGCATCGGTACCGTTGACGCTCCAGTTGATTGTGGTGGACGTGCCAGCTGACAAAACCTCACCGCCATTGGGAGAGGTCAACTCAAAAGGTCCGTCGCCGGTAACACTCATTGACATCTCATCGATGCCGACACCTCCTTGCTGATCTCGCACCGTAAGCCTGAAAGTCAAATCTCTTTCCACCGTAGGCAGGGGTTCGAAGGAACTGCTCAAATTGGCATCCAATAATAGGTTCATAGATGGGAAACTCCTCGTTGGTGAAGTGGAAGGTGGGTAGCTTCTGAATAAGGGAGCGGTGGGGTCAGCAGCCGCTGACGTTCCAATTTTTCCATAAGTGGGACCGGATGGTCCGTCATTGTCGAATTGTTCCCAGGTGTAGGTCAACAGATCTCCGTCGGGGTCTTCTGCCTCTCCCGTCAGGTAAAAGGGTGTTCCGAGCGGGATGGAATAACTGCCTCCACATGGATCAGCAATGGCTGTGGGAGGTGTATTGACCGGGGCAGAGGTGCTGGCACAAGTGGCCGTATTCAAAATGTAATTGATCATCTGCTCCAGGCTGTTGGCGTGGAAGTAATTGTCCGCCACTCCAGAGGAGGGAATATTTTGACCCGAACCGCAAATGCCCTGATAGGACATGACGGTCGTTCCACTGCCGATTTCGTAATTGGTCGAGGGCTCAAAATTATCTGAATCGCAGTTGTCACCCATACCGTTGAAGGTGTGGGTCGCATCGAACATATGACCGATCTCGTGCGCGGCCAGTCTTATCCAACCATTGGTCGTATTGGTTCCGGCACCACTCCAGCCGGCAGCTTTTGCCACACCGGGGCCACCTGCCCAGGGAAAGTTTTGACAAACCACTCCAAGACCGGCTACACCCCCGCTCACGTCGAGATCTGAGTCAGTTGAATTGTGAAATACATGTCCGATGTCGTATGAATTGGTACTGAAGTGCAAGGCTACAGCATCTGCCGCCTCTTTAGGAGGATTGTCTCCTGTAAAGGGATGGGTATTGGGGTTGGTGTAAATGTGGGGTGAGAGTACATTGAACTTGACTCCCATATCAACTTCGAATATGGCCTGTATTCCATTCATGCTGTTGAAAACAACCGTCTCAGCCATGGAAACAGACGAACCGTTGTTGACGTAAAAATCACCAGTAGTAACTATGGCTACATTGTAGGTTCTGGTTACATCTCCAAACTCCAGTATGTCGTTTTCCCTGAGATTAAATCTCCGTACGGGCGGTTGGTAATCAGGACTCTTTTCCGCACCCATACAACTGGGCCTCGCTTCCGAGGCTCTGCTCTCCGCAAGTGGATTGTCGTTGAGATAAATAAAGTAGTATTCCGAATCCAGTAATCCGTCGGGCTCGATGAAAATGGTACCAAAAGGAGTGAGGATACTGGCTTGTATGCCAAACTGAGAAATGGCCATTCTCCCCCTGATTTGAGCGTTTGAACGATCCACTATGGAGAAAGTCCGGTAATCCGTCCTGCGGTCGGCGACGGACGCATCCAGAATTCCCGATTCCCTGAGCGTGTAATTTCTCAGGTTGCCCACGTGGTTGGGTAGTTCAATTTCCGCTTCTCCGCCTTTTTCAAGGGAGTAAAGCGTCTCTTTAATTTCGCTGAGGTTCAGCTCCGATTGGTGATACCTCTGCTGTGCATCGAGCTCAAAGCTCATAGATACCAACAGGAAGGCCACTGTGGATGAAATAATCCAGTATAGTTTTTTCATAGTAAAAGGCAATTAGTTTAGGTTAATAATGTAAAAATCATTGGAAAGGCGAATAATCTCGGCTGGATTGAAGTCAGATCAAATTCTTAAACAGCAAAAGAAATTTGTCCCCTGAGAGAGGCAGCAAACTCATTTTTACATGGTAGGAAATATCGCTTCAATAAACCATTGGTATTCATCCTAAAACTCAGGATTAAAGATAGATTTTGTGTGCCTATTAACCAAATTAAGAAGTTCTTAACTGAAGGAAAAATTATATATAATTTAATTTTTAAAATGTAACTAAATGTGAATCAATTAGTGTATGTGTGGAATAAAGTGATCTCTTAAGTAGCAAAAGGTTAGAGGTAAATATGGTCTTATGAACCGCCATAAAGGGAAATGGAGGGGACAATAAAAACTAAATCTCAAGAAGTTATCTGTTTACCAGGAATAGGTCATATTCAGGTACAGTTCTCCATTCAAAAATCCGTGGTGATCCAGTTCCTTCTCGTTCCAGGGAAATCTGTTGGCTATATAGTTTCCATAAGAAAAATTGAATTTAAAAGCCCTCCAGTCAAACCTGCCGAAACCGTAGGTAAAATCGGGATCCCATGGCAATTTGGTCTTTTTATCGGGATAGTACCAGGCGGATGCCTCGATGTAAAAATTCCTGAGGATAACATAACGCACACTGCCGCCAAGGACTACTTTGAGGTGTCCCGCAAATTCATTCTCGGCATCTTGATATTCGGGGTGGATTTTGAAGGTTGGCTTTATAATTACCCGGGAAGTTTCATCTAGCGTAGGTGGGAAGAACTTATAACCGTGGGGATTCTCAAAAGTGAGATTGTAGTCCAGAAAGAAATAACTTCGTTTGATATTGGACCAGAAATCATTTGGGGACAGCTGGTCAAAATTGTTGGGCTGGTAGTTTTCATATCCGAAAGAAAAGGAGTGATTCCTCCAGTTGTAATAGCCGAGAGAAAAATAATAATCTGATATCCAGTGTGGTTTGTCGGAAATAGAATGCAGGGGGATAAAAAAGGTGTTTTTAAAATAAAGATCCCGCCAGGGGTTGATGTTCAGGTTAAATTTAAGGGTGTGCCTGAAAAATTCCCGAAAATCTCCACTCTGATCGCGAAATGAAATTTGTGAGGCCGAATACCCCACATCTCCTTTGAATATATTTTTTCCCAATAAAAAGCGCTCGGATTGAAAGACCTCCCCAAAGTTTTCAGGACCCGAATCGTTCTGGCCATGGATTTGGCCATCGAATTGGAAGGGGAGCAACCACAGCGCAGCAAAGGTCAACCAAAGTCGCATAAATCAGCTGTTTAATTTTCCCGTCATCCGATAATTTAAGGCCTGCAATACCATCGCATTGACGTTGGCGGTCACAGCGGTATTGATCTCTTCTGTCTTATGGTACACTCCTGAATACCAGCCGAGATCTTCGTTGTACAACTCCCTGGCCTTATCCATTAAAACTTCAGCGTAATTATCTTCAAATAAATAATACCAGCCAAATGCAGCGCCAGTAGAAAAGGTTTTCAAGTCATCGGACGGCTCTCCACTCTCGGATACGCAATGCCATTTTTTCCCATTTACATATACCGAATTATAGACAAACCAAGGTTCCCGATCGATATGTCCCTCACCAACGCAGATTACCCTGTCGGTCCTCTGGTGTTTTCTCTTCTGAGCCATAAATACCCGGTAAGCCAGTTCTCTGGAATTTACATCAAATCCGTATTCCAGCCCATCGAGAATGTAGGGGTCAGATAGAATGTAATTGTAGGAGGGATGGTGCCTGACCTCCCTGCTGTCTACTGCGATATCAACCCCTTCAATGGTCACAAATTTGATAAAGTCAGTATACTGAATGGCATTTATAACATCGTAGCCCATGAGGCTAAATCCCTTCGCACTGTATTCTTCATAACCGAGTTTTCCCTCCTGCACCCTCCTTTCTACACCGTCTTTAAAGCTCAATCCAATTCCGTATAAGGTGGCATTTTCTATGGCTTCCTCAAAGTCCCATTGCCTTTGAATTTCTTTAATGATTTCAGTGTATTGAGGGTAGTGGTTGATGATTCGGTAGCACAAGCCCAAAAACCGTCCCAAATCCATGGAAGACCACCCAACACCGCTTATGGTGGGCCGATTGTCGTAGGTGGTCATGGCGAGCGTTTGAGCATTGTAGACCTTATTCGGAAGCTTGTTTTGATACAGCGGCATTTCGAGAAATGAGGAAAAAACAGTAGATAACCGATTGTCCATTTCCCCGTAATCAATAATTCCGATTTCATAGGCCGAAAGGGTAGCGTGTAATGAACTGGATAAATCCCATAGGGTCGTTGCGAAGTAATGGTCTACACTGTTGACAAAACCCGTAATGGAATCGTAATTGTTTTCAAAATACCTCCATGCAATTCTGGCATACTCAAGCTCTTTTTCAGTCAGTGGTTTTAAAGTAGCCCTCAACGGGTATTCATCCGTCGTCTTTTGAATGACTACCTCTCTCTGAAAGATGTCCCGGTAGAACCCCAAGTCGCTGGGTTTGCATTGCTCAATTTTGACAACCATATAGCTGCCGATAAGTAGTGCTGCAATAAAAACAACAGGCTTTATCAGAGAGGTCAGTGATTTTTGTGTACGATCAGTCATCTTTTTGCTTTATGAAAGGTTGCTCTTAAAATAGGGTTTAAATGATAAATATTGTAAAAAGCCCACATACTGTTGGCTACAAATGCTGAATAAGAAGGATGCTGCCCCGCTTGTATCAGATACAAATTCCAAAAGAATCCGGCCAATGTTAAAAATACAATCGCAAAATGTGGGAAAGTCATTTTTAAGTGATCCCATACCCGGGACGTCTCATTTTTTTTCCTCGTGGTGTTGAAGCTGACTTTTTTGCCGGCCAAAATTTTAATTAAAGATTTCAATTTGTACCAGAACCCGGAAATGAAGTACTGCTCCGACCTTTTTATTCCAATGCCCCAGTTCGCAGCGGTGGCTACCAGAGTACTCAGAATTATAAAAAGCAAAAAGCGAAGGAAAAAGTCGAAATTAAAGGCCTTAATCGGAGGGGTCAGCGTGAAGAAAAAGACGATGGGACTCAGTAGAAATATAAAAATCCAGATGGATGAAAAATAAGAGTAAATGGTTTCAAAATACCCCAACCGCTGTCCGGGACTCAATCCCCTGACCAAAAGCGGGTTTTCCCTGCTGAAAAAAAGCTTATAGGTGCCTTCGGCATACCTGGAGTATTGCTTAATAACGCCTCCAATGGTCTGAGGCGACAACATCATACACTCTACATCGGGATGCTGGTAAGAAATCCATTTGTTCTTGTCGGCATGGATCATGAGAGAGGTGTACATGTCTTCGGAAATATGATGAACAAAAGGCCCTACTATTTTACCATTCAGGCCCAGTTGACGGTAAATCTCTTTGTTTTTTACCAATGATTCGTCCAGTGGCAACACCGACTCCAATTGAACCAGTCGTTTCTTTTTGTTGACAATCAATGCCTCCAGTGCCTTTCTCCTGTGCACAGATCCCGCTCCACAGCAAAAAGCGGCATTCAGGGAGTTTCTGTGCCTCAGTATACCGTCGTAAAAGATTTGCGAATCCGTCCCCAGTATATTTTTTCCAATTCGATACCCCTTGAGCCCCGGAATTTTATCAAAATGAGAAATTCCGGTTATTTCAGCAAGGGTTTTGCCGGGTGGAATGTCGACAAACCATTGAGGTGCCTGTACCCAGGCCATCTTTTTTTCCCTGAAATAACCCGTGAGGTGGATGAGGAACCTGGGGAATACCATGGTGTCCGCATCCAGAATTACAATTAAATCACCATTTGTTTGCCAAAAAGCGCGATTGAGATTACCGGCTTTAAATCCCTGATTTTTCTCTCGCATCAGGTAATTGATCTGGTGTTTCTCGGCCAGTAATTTAAAGTTTTCTCTTTGAGGAACCCTGCCGTCCCTCTGCCCGTCGTCGCAGAGGTATATCTGAATGTCCACTTCGTCAAAGGGATACTCCAGCTCCCGGGCTTTCACAATGGTCTCCTCCACAATTTCCGCCTCCTCGTTATAGGTCGTGATGAACAAATCTATTTTCAAAGGTCGGTCCTCACCCGGGCCAATGCCCTCTTCAATTTGAGACAAAAATCTCACCGGCCTTTGTCGTTTCAGTTTTTTGGGTACCCAGTAATTGATAATCATCAATAGACTTCCGATGAATATCATGGTCTCTGCCAATACCAGTGGAATGGAAAACCAAAGCGCATCCGGATTCAGAGAGGTGGTCCATCGCCAACTCAAATAACTGTATCCGACAAAAATAAAAACAATGGAGAGAAATTGAAAAATCAGAATTTTCCAAAGAGAGTATTTCTGCGGTGTGTATGGTCTAATAGTGCGATTGTGGTGTAGAGACATCTAGTTGTTTCAGGAGCTCTCGCTCAACGCTGATTTTTTTTAATGGTGTAAATATAAGACTTTGTTAACACTTGATGGAAAAATCATTAAGACTTTATTGGTTTTTTGGAAGAGAGATAAGCTGTTTTCCAACTCCGCCGGCCAAACGCTGATTTTTTGACAACCTCCAGTGGACAAGTAATCCAAGTTAAATGGATAGATAATTCAGAAATTTATGGATATACTGGAAATAGAAATTTTCCCCACCCCGAATGAAAAATTCACTCCGATAAGACCCGGGGCTTTTCTACTTACATACTCATCACCTTAGACGATAGGAATGGAAGCATAAAGGTATTCCTCTACATGCATGAAACTTTCATAATGCCTTGTAATAAAAAACGATATTTTACTTGGATTTTAGGATCAATTAATCCAATTGGACCGGGCCTGAATTTAAGGGGATGTTGTAAATAAATGAAAAGTTGACCAGGTAATCGGCAAAAGCCGCATCTCCATGGCCTCCGGTTTCCAAGTCCCGGACGCTTTTGATCCGGTTCCTGTAGACGGCTACGGGAACACTCAGGTTGGCGTTCCATCTGGCGCTGTTGTATCCGACTACGGGCTCCACAGAAATGGCGTGGCCGGGCCTTCGATAACCTTCACTTTTTCCGATTAAATCCTTGGCGGGTACTCCTTCAATGAGGCCTCCCAAACCCAGGGAAAAACCACGGGGTAAAAAGTAATTGACTCCCATTCGCGCACCGAATTGGTCAGGCGCTGAAAAATAACTCCAGTGATTGTCCGGATTGCCCCCCAATCTCCTCAACTCATCGTTGTGGTTTTTGGGATTGAACAGATATTGACCCGAAAAATAAAGTGCCGCCTTGCCATCGAAAATGGAGTGGTAGGCCTGACCCTCGAGGATAATCCCCCATCCACCGTCGCCGAGTTGAATGGATTAGTCCACCGGCTGGGTAATGGTATAGTCGTTGCCTTCTTCATCGAGTTTGTGAAATTCCCCGGTTACGTGAGGATTTCCGGTGGGTATTTTGACTCCCAATCCAAGCGCAAAGTTGGTGGGAGAAAGCATCACATCCCTGAACCAGTAGTTGGCAGTAATTCTGATATCACCCAATCCGGAGGAGGAGGTGTGAAAACGCTTTTGGTCCGGATTCGCAGTCGTAGAATTTCCATAGTGTTCGTAAAGGGAGGAACGGTCGTGAAAACTATAGGGTATATTTAAGGTGACACTCAACCGGTCGGTAATCCCGTAACCGATTCCCAAATCTATAAAGTTGGATTTGTTGATTACTTCAGTATTGTTTTCCACGCGGTACTTCTCCTCCACATCCCCGCGAAAGTGACGAAAAGACTTAAAATACCGGTAGTTGGTTGAAATAGATAAATTGCCCTTGGATGTTAGACTGTGTTCCGGACTCCCTACTCCCGGATTGCTACATCCCATTCCCTGTATGGCTACACATCCCTGGGCTGAAATCGAATGAATGCTGCTGAAGCTCAAGGTGAAAATCAGGCACAAAAGACAACATGTAAAATGGCTTATTAAGGCTTTCATCGGTTTAAATTTTAACCTGATTTTTTAAAACAAATTACATTCTGAGTACAAAGATACTGTAAAGAATAAAAACCACTGTGTTTTTAGTTTGCTTTAACACCTCGCCGTCTTTCTCTTCTTACCGATACGCCTCTTGTCCCCTGCTTTTTGTATATAATCTGTTGCGAGAGGTACCTTACAGGCGGTATCTCCCATATGGACCGTTACCGTTCCAATATTTTTAGCGACTTCCAGTGCCTTTGGGGTCAACTCCGCGATATAAGTGCCGGTAGCTATGACGAATCCGTTCATGGTATGCCTGACCCTGTTTTGGGCGGAGTCAATGCGATCCTCCACCCGGTCGAGCAGCTTACTGTAGGCATCGATATCCAACTTTTCATCGGGATTCACGGAGGCGTAATAACTTAATGTGGACCAGCCTGCTGCAGCAATATTCTCCCGATCGGAATCTATCCACTTTTTACCCAGATCAAATCCAAACTCAGTCTCTGCAGCAACCCAGGGGACCGCGTATTCACTGAGAAAATACCAATAGGCCCCCTCCACCCAAATTTCGAGTTGTTCTCTGGTGATTTTTTTCTCGTCCGCCATCAATCCCGCCAGATACATCGCATCGGAATTGCCGGTATCGTAGAGATCCAAAGAGAGTTGGTGATTTTTTTTGGTTTTCTTGAGGATTTTTTTCAGATCCCCGACTTTTACACCAAAAAAAGGTTCTTTTGCCCCGTGTCGAAGAAAGGTCTTTTTGGTTTGCGGGTCGCCGTATTTTTCAAGCTCCTTCAGTACTTCATCCCTGGTCATTTGTTCTGTATTTAGTGATGAGAATCTGTGCCCTTAATTCTCTGTGCTCTCTGTTCCTCCCCGCCAACCAGTTGGGGGCAAGCGTGGTGAGATTTTTTTTTTTAAATAGGCCACGTAGCCTTGTATTTAGCCTGTAGAAATGAGAGATACAATAAAGAAAGTGTTGATTATAGTACACCACTTATTTATCATAATCCTTCCTTTTAGGGGTAGTAATTTCCCTTTTTTTAATACAAGCTTAATCAGATAAAATAACTTGGCCCCTTGCCAACTCCTCCGGCCAAACGATAACTTTTTCGCCATCCTGCCACTGAATAAACAATCCCCTATTGGCCGTTTGAAAACCCCTTTCGTCCACCGCGTAGTCGCTGAATACGGTGGTGGTCTCCAAATTTAAAAGTTCTTTGCGCAAGCGGTCCTGATCCATCGTTTCCGCCCGCCTTATCGCTTCGGCCAACAACTGACAGCTCCCGTAAGCGCCCGCCGCATGAAAACTGGGAGTCCTTTCGAAACGATGTCGGTAGTCCTCCGTGAACCGATCGATGCCCGGATTGGAGAGAGTGGACTCCCAGGCCGACAGGCCAAAAGTCAACTCCGCTGCATCCTCCAGCTCTTCCTGAAACTCATCTACCGCCCCGGAAGTGCCGAACATTTTTAGTTCGATGCCTTTTTCATTCATTTGCTGTACCAGACGGATAAAATCGCTGAGAGAAGAAGCCGCCATGGCCAATACCTCAATTTCGTGGGCCTCAATGTAATCCAGTATTTGTGAAAAATCCTCTTTACCACTGGGGTAAGATCGGTGGAACAAAACGTCCATTCCCCTTTGTTCTGCGAGTTTTACCGCTCCATTCCCGGCTGCGGCCGGAAACAACTGGTCTTCCTGCAGCACAGCAATTCGCTTAAATCCCTGCTGATCCGCCAGGTCTATCAGTCCCGCGAGAAACAATTCAGCGGGGGGTAGCACCATAAACAGGTATTTCCTACCTTTTTCCCAGATGGAGGAGGTGGCTGCGAGAGGTGAAATCATCACCATTTGGTGGTTTTCGGTTATATCGGCTACAGCCTCAGTTAGGGTAGAGCCATAGGGCCCCATGACCGCATCGACTTTTTCGCTGACTATAAGTTTTTCGTAAATTTCCCTGGCCCGTTCACGATTCGATTCGTCGTCGTAAACGACAAACTTTACCGCTTTACCCAGCAGTCCCCCTTCGCTGTTGAGATGATCCTGACAGAGCAGGTATCCATTGTGGGCGGGGATGCCCTGAGTGGAGTACGCTCCAGTTAACGACATACTGGCTCCTATGCGAATGCTGTCCTCCTGGACATTTGCATCGGCCCGGAGGAGCAGGGGGATCAGGAAAAAAATGACGGCTGGAAGATATTTGATGTACACGGCCCGGTTTTTTTATGAGAGGGTAAAGTTACTAAATTACAGGTAACCGCACTGGGATAGATGGTTGAAATCCAATATACTCCGTAATGAAATAACTACTACATAGCATGCCTGCGATCCAGCATTCCTCATTGAGTTGGTGAGGTACACAGCACGCCTGAAAGTTATTTCATTGGCCTGTTGGGAAGCGAGTACACCATCTCAAGTCCAAAACCGGCATGCAAAAATTGCTTTCTAAAATCTCCGGGGTATTCATCAGAGCCATCGGTAAAGGTAAAAGGTTCAGCAGTTTGAATAGAGTTTTCCCTGGAAATTAAAACATTAAGTGTTGCTTGCAGTCGCATATTTTCTTTTATTTTATAGGCATATCCACATCCTAAGATGGACGCAATAAGCAGGCCTTCATTTCTTTTAAAATGGCCATGAAAAACCTGAATGACCTCATCGTC
>SKYC01000338.1 GCA_007128085.1 Saprospiraceae bacterium
ATGTGGACTTACACCCAGGCGATTAAAGTTCAGTCCATTGAAGCCCCTCTGATAGAGAAATGCGATCCCATCGTAGTTTACGCAGAGGATGTGATTGAATGCAGTGGTTATATAGAACTCACCAATTCAGCCATGGACAATTGCACGCCCGATTCCCTCTTAAAGTGGTCGTACGTTTTGGAGCCGGAACCGGATGACCTGGATGTGATTACGGGTCAGACGCCGGATGCATCGGGCTATTATCCTTTTGGAACTCACACCATCCGTTGGATGGTAGAGGATTTGTGTGGAAATAAAAGAGTCTGTGATCAGGAGTTTACTATCAAAGACGGCAAGCAACCCACACCCGTATGCTATCACGGGTTGTCCTCGGTGGTCATGCCGGCCTCCGGAGAGATTACCCTCTCGGCTTCTGTTTTTGATGCCAACAGTTTCGATAATTGTACAGAAAAAAACAAACTTACCTTTGCGTACAGTGACGATGCTGCCGACTCCCTGAAGACGTTTACCTGTGACAATTTGGATACGACTTTTGTCGAAATTTATGTATTTGACGAAGAGGGAAACAGCGATTTTTGCAGCACCTATATCGTAATTGGTGACAATTACTTCAAATGTTCAGACTCGCTGATGACCATTACTGCGGGTATGGTGACGGACATTCACGGTGATCCCGTTCAGAATGTAAACATCCATTTTGACTCTGAAGATATGCCCGGGGTTTACGACGCAAAATCCTGGTTTAACGGCTACTACGAACTGGATTGGTACGGAGTGCATCCGGGATCCAAAGGATGGATTAGCGGGAGCAAGCGAGATGACTACCTCAATGGCGTGACCACCCTGGATTTGCTGTTGATCCAGCAACACATTCTCGGAAAGGAGTCATTTAGAACCAATACGCAGTTTTTGGCCGCAGATATCAACGGAGATGGGCAGATTACCCTGGCGGACATCCTCGAAGCTCAACAGTTGATTCTGGGTAACATCGACGCTTTTCACAACAATGATTCATGGTTGGTTTTTCCCGCCGAAGAAAAGGTATTCCGATCCGGCACCGGTGCCGAACTGTCAGAAGCCATTGAAATTGATTTATCGAGAAACCAAGTCACCCTCCAGAACTTTGAGGCCATTAAAGTGGGCGACATCAACTTTTCGGCCATTGGATCGCCGCCGGTTACCTCTGAGAGGCACTACACTAAAAAAGAACTGTTTTATCAAATGGAAGAAGCAAATGGATCTGTTCGATTGGCACTCAGTTTTGAGGAAGGGACTTTTGCCAGATCGCTTCAATTTACTTTGGACCTGGGAATCTCCCCCGAGGACATATCGGCCCTACAATTTGGCGAAGACCTGGATTTGAATTGGCAGTACAATCTGTTGCCTGGAGAAGAAGGGGGAATGCTGGCAGTGGTCAGTGTGTACAGCGATGACGGATTTTATTTCACGGAAAACCCCTTTTTGACTTTGGAGTTCAAAGAGGAATCTGTCCGGGACTTCGACGGCAACATTGCATTGGCTTCCGCGCCCGCACCCTCTGAAATTGCAGCAGACCTGCACAACACTCAGCAATTGGAGCTCGAATGGAAGGATGAAACAAACAGGGAAATAATCGATCTCAGTCAAATGAGCGTGAAGGCCTATCCGAATCCCGGGTCGGGTCCACTTTCGGTTGAAATTCATTCGGTTTCTGATACCGATGCGCACATAGAAATAATGGATGCTTTGGGAAGAGTGATTCACCGTCAGGAGGTCGACCTTGTTAAGGGACTCAATCAATTGAACGTAGATGAAGCATTTTTAGGCGGTAGTGGAATGTATTTGATCAGAGTTTCCGAATCGGGAGGAGAGAGCAAAACTGTTAAAGTTTTGAGACACTGATACCATCGTTAGAACGCATCGTTATTATAGCGTTTTAAAATTGTCTTGCCATATCCCTTTTAAGCTGTCTCAATGCGGCTTAGGGAAGATCTTATTTTTTCAGAACCCTCCCGAGCCGCATCCCCAATTGTATTGATTTTATTGAACAGGTTGCGATTGCGAAAATCAGCCTCAATAAAGGTTTGTGGCAGCCATGTCAGGAGTGTGGATTTGCGCCAATGCGGGTCCGCTTAAGGTCAAGTCCGTTTCTTACATGGAGCTGAATGAATGCGTATTTTGTAGATACCATAATGGTGGGGAATTGCAATAAATGTTAAAAAGTCGCTGCTACACGGTTTTTTTTGTTATATTTATTTTTTTGAGAAAATAATTACAGATATAATAATTAGTATATTTGCATCAATTTTGATATCGAAATATAATTTATACCCATGAGGATTTTAAAAACACTCTTTTGTCTGGTATTTGCATTCTGTGCTTTTGGATTGAATGCTCAGCCCACTTTTAATATTTCCAGTGCCTCCGGACAGGATGGCGAAACGGTGGTTCTCGATGTCACCGTGGACGATTTCAACAACATGTTTGTTGTTAGTTTTTCCATTCAATGGGATCCCGAAGTAATGGAATTTGAAGAAGTCACTAACTTGAATTCTGGAGCTCAGATTGATAATTCCATGTTTGCAACGCCTTTGGACTCCCTCGCAGCAGAGGATTTACTTGTTTTTGGAGTATCGTGGCCTGAGTTTGGAGGCATCGACCTTGCGGATGGATCCCGATTGTTTAGTATCGAGTTTTTATTGGTCGGTGAGCCCTGCAGCAATACAGATGTGGTATTTACGGATGGACCCACTGCAATTGAAATTATTCAGGAAATTGAAGAACCCATCGATGTCACGGATCAGACTACGTTCAACAGTGGTTTTGTTCAGGTACAGGGGGAAGGTTGCGATGAACCGACTGGAGATATTGAGTTCTTCGGGACCACTGAGTCTGCAGGCCCCGGAGAAGAAGTCTGCGTGGGAATTGGCGTGAGGAATTTTGAAGATATAATTTCTATGCAATACTCTCATTCCTGGAATCCCGATCTGTTGGAGTTCATCGAGCTTAGAAATTTCAATTTAACGGGTTTGAGCAATGCCAGTTTCGAAACAGGTCAGGCGGTCAATGGATCGATTACGATGTCCCACTCGATAGGTGATTTACTGACTGTTGATGACAACACCATTCTTTATGAAATATGTTTTGAGGTAAAGGGCAGCATTGGTCAATCGGCTTTTGTGAACTTTACTTCCAACCCCTTGTCCGTTGACGTGGTTTCAGAAGATAGCGACGGAGAATTTCATGATTTGGATCCTACTTTTACCTCCGGGAGAGTTAACATAGATGGAGATTTTGACGGACCAACTTTTATCGGTGATCAAATCATCGGACCCTTGGGTGGAATCGCTTGCATGGATATCAATGTAACCGGTTTTGAAGACATCGTTACTTTTTCAGTGTTGGGTTTTGAGTGGGATCCTTCGGAATTGCAGTTTGTCGAAATACAAAATGGTGAGCTGACCATTGGTTCGGGATCCATTTCAGCCGATAACGACAATGGTCGGCTGAACCTCCTTTGGGAGGATGTCAGTGGGGATGGCTTAACACTACCTGATCACTCGACCATTTTCAGTATATGTTTTGAAGTGGTAGGCGAATGCGATGAGGTAGCGACCGTATTGGTACCGGAATCACCGGACTTGACGGTGGTTCAGGACACCGAAATTGTGCCGGCTCAGGGAATTGACGGAACGGTACAGATCGAATGTGGCTGCGATATTTCAGGCGTAGTTACAGATGTGGACTGCTTCAGTGAAGCGACGGGTTCGATAGATATTGAGTTGTCGATCATTTGTGAAGATTTTGAAAGTTTGACCTGGGAGGGTCCTGCCGACATAGCCGATGGCGAATTAAATCCCTCCGACTTACCCGCCGGAACGTATACGGTTACGGTGGTTTACAATGGTGGAGAAACCGAAGAAGCTACTTTTGAGGTCGGCCAGGGAGAAGAAATAGTGATCGATGATGTGGTGGTGAATCTTCCCGACCCTCCGGGAACGGCAACCGGCTCTATAGAAGTTGAAGCTTCAGGAGGAACCGGTAATCTGGATTACGATTGGGGGGATGTTCTGCCTGCAGGGGCATTAATCACAGATCTGGAGGCCGGAGAATATCAGGTGACTATTACCGATGAACTCGGTTGCCAATTTGTTTCTGAAGTCATCGTTTTGTGCGGGATAGATGTATTGATGACGGTGAACAATGTCACTTGTACCGGGGATGGAGATGGAAGTATTGTTTTCGAAGTAGAGGATGGACTGAACCTGGAGTTTCAATACTCTTGTAACGAGGAAGCTTCAGGGCCGACTCTCAGTGGCCTCGAGCCCGGAGAATGCACCATTACGGTGACGGATTTGGATCAGAATTGCAGCATCGTTTTTGAGGCTGAAATCACCGAAGCCGAAAACTTGTTTGAAATCACCGAGATCAATGTTACCGACGACGATGAGGGTACGAATGACGGTGCCATTTCACTCGTTGTGGAAGGAGGTGTAATACCCTATACCTATAACTGGAGTCACGACTCCAATTTGAACTCACCCAATGCATCCAATTTGGAAGGTGGAACCTATACGGTTGTAGTGACCGATGCCAATGGTTGTACTCGGGAAGAGACCATAATGGTAGGCGGGGCTCTGGAGCCGGGAGCCAATATTATTCACGTAGCTTGTCGCGGTGAAGCGACGGGCAGCATCAGTTTGAATGTTGCCGGCGGTTCGGGAGATTACTCTTACCAGTGGATTTGCAGCGGAGGACAATCGGGTACGGAGCAAACCATCGAAAATTTAACGGCCGGTGTTTGTCAGGTAACCATCGTTGACAACGAAACGGGAGTGGTCGTGGAAGATTCCTTTGAAGTGAATGAACCCGCTCTCGACCTCAACTTTGAAGTGATGTCTCTGGAGTGCAATGAAGAGACCAACCGCGCAGACCTGGTTCTGGTAGCCACAGGAGGTGTGGCGCCCTACGACTTTAGCGTAGGACCGAATCAGTTCCAATCTACAAATCGATTCAATGGATTGCTCTCCGGACCGGAAGTGGTATTTGTCAGAGACGATGCCAACTGTGAAAAAAGTCTGGAAATAGACATTCCCAACTGTATTTTTGACGACTGCTTCGAGGGCAGATTGGTCATCACTCCCAACGGAGACGGTTTAAACGATAATTTCATTATTAAATGTGCTCAAAACACGCAGAACGTATTGCGGATCTTCAATCGTGGTGGTCAATTGGTATACGAGGAGACCAACTACAGAAACACCTGGGAGGGCACCAAAACCAATGGCAGCGATCTTGAGGAGGACTCCTATATGTGGATACTTGAAGTATTTGACACTTCCGGAAGTAGAGAAGTCTACCGTGGAACAGTTACACTGTTGAGGGATTTGAGGTAAAATTGTGTTTGATTTAGAAAACGAAAAATTATGAGATATTTTTTATTCAGCTTTATTGCATTGTGTTTGATGGCATCTACATCAAAGGCACAAGATCAGGTAAGTCATACCCAGTACTTCCTGCATCCGGTTCTGATTAATCCGGCGGCAACAGGTATTCACAACGGACAACAGTTCGTTTTGAACTACAGAAACAATTGGAGTTCTTTTTCCGGTTCACCCCGTGCGTATACCTTTAGTTATGACGGGAGTTTTATGGAAGAAAGAGTCGGTTTGGGCGCTGTAATTTCCAACCGGACTTTCGGTGTTGAAAACCGATTCAGAGCGGGAGCTTCCTACAGTTATCGCTTTGGTGGTGAAGACTGGAAGTGGTCGGTCGGCCTTTCTACGGAGTACGAGCGATTTTCTCTGAGCAATGAAGTTTTTACCAGCGATCTGTACGATGCCGGAGACCCCATTGTTCAAGCAGCTGCCGATGGTATTGGTTACTTTGATTTGACCGCGGGAGTTTACGGAACTTTTCAGGAATCCTTCTTTTTTGGCCTTGCCGCACCGCAAATGGTAAGGGCGAGAATCGACGATGTGGGATTTGAGGATGACTCCGATGTACGTCTCTTTCAGTATTTTAACTTGTTGCTGGGATACAGCTTCGATGTGGAAAATTACGGTATGACGGTCGAACCATCGGTGTTTATAAAAAGGCTGAGGAATATACCCTTTCAGGTGGATTTCAATTTGCTGACCAAGTTTTTCGACGACCAACTCATGGCGGGGGTTTCTTATTCTACCGGATCGGGCGATCGACTGGGCTTTTTAATGGGTACGCGATTTAACAACGTCAGATTGTATTACTCATACGATATGTCGTTCCAGCCGCTACAGGATTACGCCAACGGTTCTCACGAGTTTACTATGTCTATTTTGCTTAAAGACTGATGTTCTGCATTAGAAAGTAGCGGTAGCGTTCATGCTCCCGGTGTGGACAAATGCATTGCTGCCCGGCTTACGTCCTGTGTACTGCAGACTGAGCCGCAGGTTTTCCGTTATTCTCTTTTCAAAGCTGATGTTGGCCCTCAGGTTGTTTCCCGGACTCAGGCCCGTCAACATGAGGATGGCGGCAGGACTGTTGAGGGGACCCTCTACATTGGCGCGGGTGTAATTCAACCTGGCAGAGACCACTGAAGAGGATCCCTCCTGACGAAAAGTCCACTCGGTGGTTATATCGTGAAATTTTCCGGACTCGAGTGCTCCATCGGCAACATTGGATTTTTGCTGAAAAGCGTACCAGGCCTTTAAATTCAGTGATTGAGAAAATCGGTAATTTCCCTCAGACCGCACTTCCCAACCCCTTATTTCAAAATTATTGGTCAAAAATGCATCCGAAAACCCATCGATCGTCCGTGTGCTCAACTGGACAATATGCGTGTACGATCGGCTGATATTATACCTCCCCCTCAATGTCCAGTCACTGTTTGCCCGGCCTTCACTCCCGGTCACCTGCTCATTGGTAGTGGTATTGTGTAAGTAACTGAGCTGGATGTCGTAGGTGGCGTGACCGCGATTGAAAAACAGACTGTGTCGTGTGCCCAAATTGAATGAGACCAATGTCGTGTCTTGGGGATCCCATTTGTAGGGATTGAACTCCCCGGCCCGGTCCTCCTCCACCGTTCTTCGGTCTACGCGGAGATTGGACACCAGTGAAAAGCGCCTGGCCATGGCCGCCAATTCAGAGTCGCCCCAATCCAGTCTGGCGGGGTTCCAGGATAGGTTTTGATGAATGGAAACGGAATTGACGCTGATGAATTCGTCGGTAATAATGGGGAGGCGAATATGCGTTCGCTCTTCCGGATTGGGGGTGAGAAAAAACTCATTGATTTGTTGCTTGCCGTCCCCATTGAGATCTATCCAGGTGTATTGTCCCTCTCCGGGTGGAACTTCCCTGAATTCAAATTCGACTTTGGGTTCCTGTCCGGATCCCGCTTCGTAGACATTGCCGTAAGTAAGTGCGCCGTTTAACACTCTTCCGCTGTATTCCAGCCTGCTCAGCAGTGTTTTCCGAGCTTGAAAATCGTCAATTCCCGCTTCTGTTACCTCCAATTCTCTCAAATTGACAGAGGCTTTTATCTCGTGGTTATCGGCAGGCGAGTAACTGCCGGACAATTTCCAGTTTTCGGACTGAGTGAATCTGGTGAATGTCCCCTCTTCGGGTCGGTCGTCGGTCCGGCTGGTATAAGAGGCCCTCCAGGTCAATCGACTCTGAATGGCCTGTTCTACAAAAAAAGTGTGGGCCTGGAATCGGAAACTCGAGGCGTCCAGAGAGTCGGAGCCATTTTGCAAAAATTCGTTTTGCTCTTCCTCGTAGCGATAACCGATGGCACCGCCGGGCAGGAAATCCAACCTTCTCTTCAGGTTTAATATCGGCCGTGAAAAGCGGGTGGTCTGGTGTATGTTTTTTGTTCTCAGCCAATTGGCCTCCCCGTCGATTTCCATTTTTTCAAACTGCCAGGCTCCGGCAATCAGATTTCTGGTTCCCCTGTACTCATCTGCCCTGAACAAGCCCGAGAATTCATAGGAAAGGTCGAAATGATTCCCTTTGCTGAGGCCCAATATGCCCGTTCCCCAGTGCTCGTTTTGAGGTTGTTCGTCTATGTAATTCCAGTCCCTTTCAAATTCCGGACTTCGGTAGGGATTCAGGACGCGGAAATTTTCTCCGCTGAACTCGTAATCGAATTGGTGGTAGATGGTCCACGGAAGGCTATCGCTCCCCAAGGCCCTCTCGGTATTAAATTGGAGGAAGGTGCCTACTCCCGCGTTGTTTCGGTTGCCGATTTCTGAAAATCGATTGTCGTCAAAATTACTGATACTGACCTCGGCGGAGAGATGGGTGTTTTGTGAAAACCGATGCCGTACGCCCACTGAAGTCATTTGCTGTTTTTGCGGTGGGGTGAGTCGCCGGACGGGTTCAAATCTGCCCTGACGAGCACCACTCACAGAATCCGGGGGCACGAATTCGTAAACCCTGCCGTTTCTGGCATCGGTTCTGCGGATGTAATTGCCCTGCCCTTGTCCCAGGTCGGTAAACTGGGCAGTAAATAATTCCTGAGCCGGCCCTTCCGCCACTACCAGAATTTGAAAAACAGTATCCCTGCCCTCTATTTTCCAGGGGAACTCCTGTTGTTCATACTGCACCTGATTGGGGTTGAATCCGTCTTCAACGGGTATGAGGGCCGGTGAGTAGAGATTTTCGGTTTCATCCCCGGCGCGTTCCAGCAGTTCGATGTCCTCCCGGCTCAGATCGAGTAAACCCGTTGGAGAGCGGCTGTCCTGTTCGCTGTAAAAGTTGAGGTAATATTCTGTGTTTTCCATGCGATAGCTGGTGTTGAGCGTGAGCAGTGACCGACTGTAATTCTGGTCGATGAACTCAAACTCTGCGATAATCCGGCTGTCTTTGGTCACCATGGTGTTGTAGGTGAAAATAATTTCCGCCGTATTGTAGTCGATGATGTAATCATTTTCAATGCCCCGGATGAGTTTTCGGCCATCGAGAAATATACTCTCGGTGCCGGCCAGAACGATGATGAATCGCTCACCGCTGCTGCCCCGTAGGCGATAGGGCCCCTGGTTTCCCTCGGAGACCTCCAGTCGCTGTCGGGCAAACTTTCCCTGACTGATGGATGCCCCCACCTCTGTTTGAAGTACCCCATTGCCGAGGTAGTCCTCGTATCCGTAGTTCAGTCCCTTTAATTTTTTGTGGTACCGCATGAAATGACCGCCCTCCTGCCTCAATTCGATGTCACCGGCCAGCAAGCGGTGTTGGTTTCTCGACAACTCGATGAAAATCCGGTCAAATTCCTGAATCTGGCGGGTCGATCCATCGGCCTGAATGGGAATATTCTCGTCCGATATGACAGCCATTACATTGATGTCGTCGCCGAGGGTACCGCTCATCTGCATATTGAAGGAAGAGTTGAGCACCAAACTTTGACTGTTGCCAACAGTGAGGCCTCTCGAAAAACTTCCGGCATAATTGAGATTTCTGAAGGAAGCATCTGCGTGTTCACTTTCAAAGGGGCTGAAATCGAATCCGATGTATGTCTCTCCATCGTCAGTCGCCGCTTGCAATTGTGCACTGTCCAGGTGGAGGTAAGCGGAACCGAGGTCGAAGTGAAAAGAGCGGTAGCGGATAAAAATGCTGTCTCCAAAGAACTCTTTGCAACCCTCCTCCTTCCAGTAGAGTGTGTTGTTCTCCACGCGGATGCAGTGGCCGATCTCCTCCTCCGAGGGCAGGTGAATGGCGTAAACCGATTCCGGCACGATGGTGAGGCTGTCCTCGATCAGAATATGTTGGTTCACCTGTAAATTCACGGACCTCTGGAGGCCGTCGTTTTGTGCGGTCAATGGGGTAAAGCCGAGCAACAGCAGAGCCATTGTTCCAAAGCCGAACAGAAGAGAAAAAGGTGTTTTGCAAAACATCTTAAAATAGACCGAAAAATACAGGTAAATATTATAAGCGGGGCAGTAAAATAGGAAAATCCTTTAAAATAAAGAGGTGGGGATGATTGGATGCTGTTTGGTTGGTGGAAAATGGGGGGTAGGGGGGTGGAGGTCAGTTGAGTATTTTTCCTGATTTGCAAAAAAAACAAAACAATTCATGGCATTGATTCTCGGTGGTAGAGGAAAAAAGTCATACCGTTGGATTTTTTTTTGATTTATTGGAATTTTATTTATCTGATTGTCATTACATTAAATAACTCAACGGCTTTAAAATGGAAAAGACCTGGTACGAAAGAAACAAGGAGAAAGTTCTGAAAAAACTCAAGGACCGGTACAGACAGGATAAAGAGTTTAGAGAAAAAGCCAAAAAGCGATACAGAGACAAGTATCACAGCGATCCCGAATACCGCGAAAACACCAAAAAGCGCGCCATAGAACGATATCACAAGGACGAGGAATACCGCAAAGCCACCATTCAAAGAGCCAGAAAAAGGAGCCAATTAAAGAAAAAAGACAGCGATAGAAAGGGCTGAATGTTTTCTCCTCATGCTTTAAGTTCCTTCTTTGTGGTCACCTTTTATTTTCCAGATCCCCCCCTGAAACCCATTATTAAGGCCCGTTAACCCCTCACCTCAATGAATTCGGGCATTGGAATCCGTGTTTTTATTGATATCGATTGAGTGAATTTTGTGAACGACAGAGGCCTGTAATGAAATCGAAGAATGTTTTGCAGCTCTGAAATGAGCGAAAAGGTTCGATTTTCAGCGACTTATATTGTTTTTCAGTCTATTAGATATAAAAGTTAAAAAAATGTAATAAATAAAGGCTTAAAATTTGTAAATAAACATTTTTTATTTTTCTTTTGTACTGTGAACTCTCTTTACTGCTACCCTTATAGCATTAAATGTGAACTTATACTCTGTGAGAAACTGTGATTCTATTTTAGAGAGTTTTAAATTTGGAAGAAGTGCTCGGTACTGTATCAGAAAGGGTGCCCAATGCAAATACGATCTGATAGCTAAGGCTCTCTATGTTCTATAGCGCGCTAAATTAAATTGTAGAGAGTTAAACGAGCCTATTAAAGTTTGTCTTCTGAGTCTCTAATTTATTTTGTAGATCTTGTCAATAACTCACGAGGTATAGTTTGTGTTTTACTATATTCCCTGCGGGTAGAATGGGTAATAGAGGTCTTTTCGACAGGTTTTCTGTCAAGGGCCGGCTGACCAAACAGCCAAAACTAAAATCATATATTATGAAAATCTTTAATTTGTTATTCTGTGTAATTCTTTTATTTGGAGTAGTTGATCTAAATGCTAAAGATCTATCGTTTTCAGAGGTACTTAAACCTGAAATTATTGAATCTATAATGGCATTTGAGGTTATGGAGCAAACTACTTATACGTGTAGTTATGAGGTCTCATTTACTATAAGTGCTCAAGCTACAGTAAAAAAGATTATTGGCATCGGAGGTGATATTGAAGTTACTTGTAAAGGATCTGGGGACTCAGAAGAATCTGAAAGTGCTGCGTGTGAGGCTGCCCGCAAGGTCCTTAAAGAGTGTCTTAAATTCTGGAATTTGTTTCGATAAAATAAGAGTTAGTATGAGGACATAATCCATATGAGTTTTGAGCCTCCACTTGTATTTGAAGTTTACTCGTTATTTTGGGTTAATCATTTTTCTTACCATTCCGGACGGCCGAAATGGCTGTCCGGAATAAAAAATTTATAGGTCATGAAAACTATAATTATTTTACTAATCACACCCCTGATTTTACTATTCTGTAGCAACTTGTATTCCCAACAGCACTATTATTTTAAATATCAAATTGTTTCCCAGGATAATTCTGATGAATTAGTATATGAGTACCACGAATGGACTCCTACCGAGCATTTGGCCATGATAGTGGATAGCTCGTTATACGATTCGGCAGAAATAGTGGAATACGATGAAAAGGGGTTCCCGGTGAGAGTGTTTAGAGGGATTTCTCTGAGTGAGATGAATACGGTGATGCCTTTGTACAAAAACAAAGAAGAGGGATATATTCTAAGAACGGTGGGACACCCCCGGGATTTTTTTTCAAATCCTCAAGAAT